>CAZNSL010000505.1:0-4955 GCA_964574975.1 uncultured Alcaligenaceae bacterium
TACGTGCCGACGATCACGCCGACCACCATCACGAACGCGAATAGCTTCACGCCCTCGCCGCCCCAGATGTACAACACGATCACGACCAGCCACACCGTTAACGACGCCAGGAGGGTCCGCGTCAGCGTCTGGTTCACGCTGTCGTTGATCATCTTGTAGGTCAGGAGCGGGTTCTTGCCGCGAACCTCGCGGATGCGGTCCAGCACCACGATGGTGTCGTTGACCGAGTAGCCGACCAGAGTCAGTAGCGCCGCCACCGCCGGTAGGTCGATCTTGAAGTCTTCCATCCCCAGGACGTGCGCCAAGCCCGGCACCCACACGACGATGTAGTGGCACGCCGCGATTACGCCGAGAGTGAAGCACAGGTCGTGGACCAGGCTGACCACGGCCGCCGCTCCAAACTGCCAGGTGCCGAAGCGGAACCACAGGTACAAGAGGATCGCCAGCCAACTCGCCAGGATCGCGTACAAGGCCCGACGGCTCGTCTCGGCGGCGAGCTGCGCATCGAAATTCTCCAGCCGCTCCGGCTGCGGCCGGGCCTCGAACGCCTTCTGCGTCTCGGCGAGCATCGTCTTCAGCATGGCCGCCGGCACTCCGGCACCGGCCACCTCCAGCGTCATCGCCTCGTAGTGGCCGTCCGTGCCCTTGCCCGTGCCGCGCAGCTCGAATGGGGCTGCGTCCGACAGCTTGTGCAGGGCGAATTGCCGGTTCAGCAAGAGCTTCAGGTATCCCGGCGAGGCCGGCTTGTCGAACGTCAGGGTCGCGCTCTTGTCCTTGATGTCCATCGTCTTGATGTGGACCGTCTCCAGCAGCGACTTGTTGGCGTCGTCGCGCAACAGCCGGTCGATGGCCACCTGGACCAGGTCCGGCTCGCGTTCGGTCGTGCGCACGGTGAAGTAGCGGCTCTTGCCACCGGTCGACGGCTCGTCCGACGGGAAGATCTGGTCCACCGACCAGTCCGGCAAGATGGCGGCCCGCTCGGCGACGTTCTTCTCGCGCTCGGCGGTGGTCGCGCCGAGTGCCTCGTGGCTGAGCTGCACCAGTTGCGAGGTACCGTCCTGGAACGTCACGCTGAAGGATAAGCCCTTGTCGTCGCGCTGCTCCGCCTTCGCAACCGCCAACTGTTTGGCCTGGTTCTCCGTCCCCAGCAGCCGGCGCAGGGTTTCGATATCCTGCGGTTCGGCCAGCCGACCGCCGTAGGCGGTACCGCCGACGAAGTCGATGTTCAGCCCCGACGGCCCGCGGTACAGGAACAGGCCCAGGCCCAGAACCGTGAGGATCGCCGTGCCCGTAAGCCACTGCTTCCGCACGCTCATGAAGTCGAAGTAGTGGCGGTGGATCCAGTTCGACAAACCCTGGTACATCGACAGCTTCGTCAGCCAGCCCTTGTACTGCCAGATGTCGAACAGGAGTCGCGTCATGTACAGCGACGTGAACAGGCTGATGACCAGGCCGGCCGCGAGGCTGATGCCGAAGCCCTTCAACTGGTCGTTGCCCACGGCATACAGGACGATGGCCGTGAAGATGCTCGTCAGGTGCGTGTCTATGATCGTCGGCAACGCGCGGTCGTAGCCCTGGCGCAGCGCGGTGATCAGGTTCATGCCGCGCTCGCGCTCTTCGCGCATGCGCTCGTAGATCAGCACGTTGGCGTCCACCGCCATGCCGAGCGTCAGCACCAACCCAGCGAGGCCCGGCAGGGTGAACGTTGCGTTGACGAACACCATGAAGGCGATCGTGAACAGCAGGTTCGCCACCAACGCGACGCAGGCGACGAAGCCGGCGAAGCGGTAGTAGAGCACCATGAACGCCATCACGGCCAGGAACGCGATGGCGATGGCCAGCTTGCCTTTGTAGATGGTGTCGTCGCCGAGGGTCGCGCCGATGGTGTTCTGGCTGACGGGCTGCGGCTTGAGCGTGGCCGGCAACGCCCCCGACTTGAGGATCATCGCCAGCTTGCGCGCCTCCTCGCCGGTGAACCCGCCCGAAATCTGGCCGCGGTCGCTGATCGTCGAGTTGATCGACGGGGCCGAGACGATCTCGCCGTCGAGCAGGATCGCCAGGGCCGTGTACTCCTTGCTCGGCGCCTGGCCTTGCGGCAGGTTACTCGACGTGACCTCGGCGAACAGGGAGGCCCCGGTGCTGTCGAAGGCGAAATCGACGGCCGGCTCCAGTTGCAGGTCGCTGACCTGGGCGCTAGTCAGGTAGCGGCCGGTGATTGCCTTGTCGGGCGCGATCGGGTTGCGGACGAGCATGAAGTAGTCGAACTGCTTCTGCTCGCGCTCGGCCGCGGACAGGCGGATGTTGTCCGTCTTGCGGCTGTAGATCATGTACTGGTACTGACCGTCGCTGGAGCCGCCGCCGTGGCCGCCGCCGGCCTTCTGCGTCAAGACGGCCGGCTCGCCCTTCTGCCGGGCGGCGTCGACGGCATTCCAGTTCGGCCCGCCGCGGCTGGCGTTGTTCAGACCCAGTTGCAGCCGCTCCTTCTTGGCCAGCTCGACCCAACTGTAGGTGAACTCGAACGGTTCCGCGCCTTCCGGAGCTTTCGGCGGGGCCGGCGGCAGACCGTTGCGGGCCGCCTCCTCGACGGCCTGCCTGGTCGCCGAGTCCTTGAAGTAGTCCTCGGCCGCCTTGAACGCCTGCCCGTCGCGGTGCTTGTTGGCAACGATGCGGAATTCCAGGCTGCCCTGCCGCGAAATCAGGTCCTTGATCTCCTGGACCTTCTCGGCGCTGACGAAGCGCTTGCCGCCGGCGAAGTTCGCCTTTGCGAACGCCTCAACATCCTCCGGCTTGACCGTGGCGCGGGCTTCGTCGACGAGCTTGGCGAGTTCGTCCTCCTTCGCGCCCGTCGGCCCCTTGAGCGTCTCGACGATCCGCGATGTCGGTGCCGTCGCCAGCTCGTCGAGCTTGACCTCGGGCTTGTCCTTGAGGGCGGGGTACTTCTCGAGGAGCTTCTGCTTGAGGGTCTGGCCGTTGACGAGTTGGCTGACGCGGAGGGCCAGGTCCTTGGTGTTGCCGACCGACACGTCGAGGTCGGCCCCGGCGAGGTACGACTGCCAGACGGGGTTGTCCCGGACCTTGTCGAGCAGGGTGGCCCAGGCGGCCCGCTCCTTGTCGGCCTGGTCCTTCCCGCCGGTCGGCAGGATGATCTCGAAGCGGTTGCCGGCCACCGGGCGGATCGTGACGTTGTACAGGTCCGACGGGTCGATGCGCCGCTTGAGCTGGGCGGCCATTTCGGCGGGGTCGAAGTTGGTGTCCTTGCCGGTGCGGTCGGCGTCCGCCTCGTAAACCAGGATCGTCCCGCCGACGAGGTCGACACCGAGCTTGAAGCCGCCCTGCCCCTGGCTTCTCAGGTAGCCGGCGCGGGCGACGATCAGCGCCGCGAGCAGGGTCGGGATGACGCAGACGAGGATGCGGGTGGTGAAGCGTTTCATGGTTCGATGCCGCAGCGCGTCACGCGCCGTCCTTGGAGTCCTTCTTGTCCGGGAGGACGCGGGTGATGGCCGAGACCAGCACGCGCATCTTGACGTTACCCTCGTCGATGCGGACGAGGAGTTCGGCATCGCCGGCGTCGCCGGGCTTCGGTTCCTGGGCGACGGTGCCGACGATGGCGTTGGAGACGACGACGCGGTCGCCCTTCTTGAGGGCGGCGACCATCTGCATCCGCTGCCGCCGCTCGCGGCGCATCGGAAGGATCAGCAGGAAGTAGGCCATGATGCCGATGGCCAGTAACGGCAGCAAATCGAAGTAGGGTGGCTTCGCGGGTTGCGCCCCCGCACCCTGCGCCGCCAGCAACGTCCACGCCGACACCATCCACGACCCCTCACGGCGATTCGGAAGACAGGTAGTTTACGAAGCGGCACGGTTTCAGGCCACGCCTCGTGACGCCGCGATGCGAGCGCAGCGAGGGGAGCGCTGAACCGCTCCCCTCGCTGCGCTCGCGTCGCGGCGTCACGGGGGTGTTCCCCACCCCGCCACGCACGCCGCGCGGTAGTCGGCGAACCGCCCTGCCGCGATCGCCTCCCTCGCCGCGCGCATCAACCGCAAGTAGTACGCCAGGGTGTGGACCGTCAGGAGCGTCGGCCCGAGCATCTCGTCGGCGGCGAACCGGTGGTGCAGGTACGCTCGGCTGAAGTTCGCGCAGCAGTAGCACTCGCAACCGGACTCCAAGGGGGCCGAATCTCGTTGGTGCTTCTGGTTGCGCAGGCGCAGCGGCCCCGCCGCGGTGAACGCGCTGGCATTGCGGGCGTTGCGCGTCGGCATCACGCAGTCGAACATGTCGATGCCGGCCGCGATCCCGTCGAGCAAATCGACCGGCCGGCCGACGCCCATCAGGTAGCGCGGCCTCTCCGTCGGCAGGCATGCAGCCGATGGGCCGAGCGCCGCCCGCATCGCCTCAGGCCCCTCGCCGACGCTGAAGCCACCCAGCGCATACCCCGGGAAGTCGAGCTTCACCAACTCCGCGGCGCAGCTCTCGCGCAGCCCAATGTCGGTGCCGCCCTGGACGATGCCGTAGAGCGCCTGGTCCGGCCGCCGGTGGGCGTCGCGGCAACGGGCCGCCCACAGCACCGTCCGCCGCACCGCCTCGCGCATCGCCGTCGCGTCGCCATTCCCCGGTGGGCACTCGTCGAGGCACATGGCGATGTCGGAGCCGAGGTTCTCCTGGATGCGCACGGCCCGCTCCGGAGTCAGCTCGAGCAGCCGGCCGTCGATGTGCGACTTGAAGACGGCGGCGCGGTCGTCGATCTTGCGGATGTGGCCGAGGCTGAACACCTGGAAGCCGCCGGAGTCGGTGAGGATCGGCCGGTCCCAGCCCATGAAGCGGTGCAGCCCACCCTGTTCGGCAACGATCTCGTCGCCGGGCCGCAGGGCGAGGTGGTAGGTGTTGCCGAGGATGATCTGGGCGCCGGCGGCGCGGACCATCTCGGGGGTGAGCCCCTTCACCGTCGCCTGGGTGC
>CAZNSL010000506.1:0-4948 GCA_964574975.1 uncultured Alcaligenaceae bacterium
ACGCCATGCGTATGAAGAGCGGCCCGTAGTGGCCGTAGTCGGCCGGCCACCAGTCCTGCGACGTCGTCATCACCGCGTCGACGTCTTTCTTCAAGGCGTTCAGGTCGAGTTTCTCGAACTCCTTCGCGTAGTTGAACTCTCGACCCAAGGGGCTGGGCCGGACCGGGTCGTGGTTGAGGACCTGGAGGTTCAACAGATTCGGCCACCATTCGCGATTCGACCGGCCCATAGCCGACTTGGGTTGGTGAGTCCCGTTCATCGCCGGGGCCTTGGTTTCGGTCGCCATGATCTCTCCCACACGCCTTTCTCGAACGAACGCTCTCCGCGAACGCGGCCGAGCCGCCGAAAGGTGAGTTTACGGCTGCGAATGGCCGACAACCATCCCTTTCGGCCCGGACGGGACTCCGCGATCCGCCGGCTCCCGCGCCGATTCGTTTCACGTTTCACGAAAAAGAGGTGTGGGGTCGTGCAACGAATTTTCGTTGCATGCAACGAATGCAACGAATGCAACGAATCGACGCGAGCAGCGGCGGCGCACTCGCGGCCCCGATCGGCGAGTTGCGGCAAGGACTTCCATCCACCGGCCGCCGGTCCCACGAGTCCTCGGGCGCATCGTGCGCTCCGTGGCCGCAAAATGGCCAGTGCATCGCTCTCATGATATTTACGACAGAATTCTTGCTGTTCGAGGTGCGACCCGCTACGGTACTCCACTGTTGCCTATCGCACCAAGGACAGGTCCCATGCCAGCTTTCCTTCCCGTCTCGCGACGCTGGTTCCGCCGGGCGACGAGCCTCTTGGAGTCGACGGCGAAGATGCGGCAGCCGCGCGGGCCGGCCCGGACGGTTCTCGCCGTCGCGGCGCTGGAAGACCGCACCGTGCCCGCCTTCGTGCTGAACCTGTCCACGCTCGACGGTTGGGTCGGCAACGCGGTCGCGCTCACCCTTACCTCGACGGACGGCGGCTGGAGCGGCACGGGCGCGTCCGGCACCATCACCTGGGGCGACAGCAGTTCCACGGCGTTTTCGGCCGGCTCGGCGTCATCGACCGCCATCCGGTTCACGCACGTCTACACTTCGAGCGGCGACTACACGATCGCCGCGAACGAGACCCCGGTCGGTGAGGAAGTCCCTCAAGCGGGGAGCGAAAAAACCAGCATCGGGGACCTTCCGGGACCGATGCTCTGCGACGCCGGCGGCTGCGACCCGCTCGCTGACCCGCTGGACACCCCCCACGGGAACATCGACCCCGGTTTCAGCCCGCCGAATTACTTTGGCCCACCACCGGACGCCGGGTTCGATCTGGGCGGGAGTGGCATCGACACCGGCCAGTTCGGGGCCGGTCAGCCCGTCCTGCCGATGCTGGGCGAAGGGTCAGCCAACGGCAACCCGCCCATGTTCTCCGAAGGTCCGATCCGTTACGCGGATGGCGTCATCCAGTTTTCCGTTACCGACATCGCTTCCGACGGCTTCGGCTTCCCCTGGGCGCAGACGCGCTCGTGGAGCAACGGCACGGGCTACGCGAACGGCGCGAACGGCGACGGCTGGGTGTCGTCGCAGTTCCCGACTCTGCTGCGCACCAGTTCGGCGAACGAAGACACCCTGGTCGTCGTCAGCAACGGCACGACGGCCCGCTACTTCGACAAGGACGCTGGCGGCGTCTACGTCGAGCGGCACGGCGGGTTCAACACCCTGACCCACAACAGTTCGACGAAAACCTACACGCTCGCCAACGTCGCCGGCACGCAGTTCCGCTTCGACGACTTCGACGCGACGAACGCGACGGCCGGCACGGCGGGCAAACTGTGTGCCCGCATCGACGCCTACGGCAACGAGGCCCGCTTCGGCTGGGACGACTTCGGCCGGGTGTCTTACGTCGAGCGCGGCGGCTCGGTCGAGAGCCAGTCCGTCACCGAGCGCTGGGAGTACGCCTACCTCACCGGCGCGGACAACGGCTTGCTCGGCAGCGTGGCCCTCAAGCGAGCGGCCGGCGGCTCGATCGACTGGTCGACGGTCGCGGCCGTCCGCGAGGCCGTCTACACCTACTACGGCGCGTCGGAGTCGTTCGGCACGGATCGCGACCTCAAGTTGGTGGAAGTGAAGTCCGGCTCGACCGTGCTGGGCACGCAGTACTACCGTTACCACACCAGCGGCAACTTCGTCGGCGGGCTGAGCCACTACTTCGACTACGCCTCTTACGAGCGGCTCGTGCAGGGCGTGGCCGACGCGGTGACGGCGGGTACGCTGCCCTCCGGCACCACCGCCCAAACCGCCCCCGAGACGGCGACGAACTGGGACATCAAGAACTACGCCACCAACTACTTCGAGTACGACGCGCAGCACCGCGTCAGCCTGGAGCGGGTGCAGGGGGCCGGCTGCTCGGCGTGCAGCGGCGGCGTCGGCGAGTACACGTTCGGCTACGCGAGCAACGCCTCGTTCACGCCGGACACGGACACGCCCGCCATCGCGGACTACAACACCTACGAGTATCAGACCACCGAGACCTTGCCCGACGGCAACCAGAACGTGGTCTACTCGAACGCTTTCGGCCAGGTGATCTTGAAAGTCGTCATCGAGCGCTCCGGCGGCACGCCGACGGGCCGCGAGTGGGCCACCTTCAATCTGTTCGACGCCAAGAGTCGGCTCGACCTGACGGCCGCCCCGTCGGCGGTGGACGGCTCGGCCGGCTACGCCAGCCTCACCGCGTATTCGTCCGGGGCGCGGGCGGCCCTGCGCGACACCGATGGACTGATCGTGGACCTCGATTACTACACCACCACGACGGCGACGGCGACGACGCTGGGTGGCGTCCAGGGGTTCTACCGCGGCTACTCGCTGCGGCACGGCGAGTCCACGACCAACAACCCGCCGCGCCAGCAGGAGGACATCGCCTACTACGAGAAGACGGCCGGCGGCGTGACGGTTCGGCCGCTCGGCTCGCTGACGCGGTTCCGCTCCACCAACGCGACGACCGGCGCGGGCGAGGACGGGCAGACGACGACCGCCACCTACGAGTACGCCAGCGGCACGGCACACGCCGAGCGCATGACGGTCGCGCTGCCGCTCATCGCCGAGGGCCAGAACGGCCCGGACGGCGATCGGCCGGCGGATACGCTCGTGCGCGTCGTGGACCGCTACGGCCGGATGACGTGGTCGAAGGATGGCGATGGGTACATCCGGCGCTACGCTTTCGACGAAGCCACCGGCCAGGTCGCGTCGGTCATCGACGACGCGAACACGACGCTGACCTCCGACGAGCCATCCGGGTTCGTATCCCTTTCGCCCACGTCCGCTCGGCTGCACCTGACGACGCTGGTCGAGGTGGATGCCCTGGGCCGGCCGACCCAAGTGACCAGCCCGGAAGGCCGCATCACGTACGTCGTTTACGACGACGCCGGCCACGGGGCGCGGGTCTACGCCGGCTGGGACGCGACGGCCCACGACGCCACCGGGCCGACCCGCATTTACCGCGACGACCGCGCGCACGGCTACGTCGACGTCCTCACGTCGTCGGCCGCGCCGGCCTACGCGGGATCGCCGGCCCGGCCCACGGGGGCCGAGGCCATCGGCACGACGCTGCAATCGCTGACCCGCGTCCACGTCAACGCGGCCGGGCAGGCGGTGGCGACCGACGCCTACCACAATCTCGCGTCGGTCGACTACGCCACGCCGAACGACGAGAAGGTTGGCGGTTTCTGGGTGCCGGACGGCGCGACCTCGGCGAACTACTACCGCACGACGCAGGGCTACGACGCGCGCGGCCGGGCGAACCGCACGGTCGCGCCCACCGGCACCATCACCCGCACCGAACGCGACCTGCTCGGCCGCCCGACGAGCGTTTGGGTCGGCACCGACGACGCGCCGACCACGGGCTTCTGGTCGACGACCAACACCGCCGGCACGAACATGACCAAGGTGGCCGAGGCCGGGTACGATAACGGCGGCATCGGCGACGGGAACCTGACGGCCGCGCTCTCCTATCCGAACGGCAGCACCGACGTGCGCGTCGTCCACCATTTCTTCGACTGGCGCAACCGGCTGGTGGCGACCAAGGAGGGCGTGCAGACGACCGAGGTGGCCGACCTCAACCGGCCGATCTGGTACGCCGAGTACGACAACCTCGACCAAGTCGTCGCGTTCGAGCGCTACGACGGCGACGGGGTGACGGTGAGTGCATCGGGCGGCGTCCCGGCCCGGCCGTCGTCGTCGCTGTTGCGGGCCAAAGTCACGTTCCAGTACGACGACCAGGGGCGCGTTCACCACACGTGCGTCTGGAGCGTCAACGGCACCACCGGGGCGGTGTCGAGTACCAGCCTGAACGCGCAGTCCTGGTACGACCGTCGCGGGCAGGTCGTCAAGACGGCGGTGCCCGGCGGCCTGGTCACCAAGACGGTTTACGACGGCGTCGGCCGGCCGACCTTCGTCTACACCTCCGACGGCGGCGGCGACGCCGACCTGTGGAGCGCGGCCTTCGACGTGGCCGGCGACACGGTGCTGGAGCAGGTCGAGTCCGCCTACGACGCCGACGGCAACCTGCTCACCGCCACGACCCGCCAGCGCTTCCACGACCAGACGGGCACCGGGGCGCTGGGCACCTACAACAGCGGCGTGTTCGCGCGCGTGAGCTTCCGGGGCTACTACTACGACGCGGCCGACCGGCTGACCGCGGCCGTGGATGTGGGCACCAACCCGGTGAACGGCGTGCCGACGGCCTGGACGCGGCCGGGGTCGGTGCCGACCCGCTCCGACGCGGCGCTGGTGACGACGAACGCCTACGACGCGGCCGGGCGGTTGCAGAGCGTGACCGACCCGCTCGCATTGGTGATGCGCTACGCCTACGACGCGCTGGGCCGCCTGACCGAGACGGTCGAGAACTACACCGGCGGCGCGATCACCGCGACCGCCAACAAGACGACGCAGTTCACCTACGACGGCTCCGACCACCTGCTGAC
>CAZNSL010000507.1:0-4948 GCA_964574975.1 uncultured Alcaligenaceae bacterium
AACAAGGGCTGGGCGGCGGCGGTCGTTGCCGCTGCGTTAGTGATTGTAACGCTAGGAACAGCGGGATTCCTCGTTCAGACGGCCCACGCACGAGCTGATGCGTTCAGGACCGAGCAACAGCGCCGCAGTCTCATCGAGCAAATCCGCCTTTCCAAACATGACACCGGCTGGTCGACCGACGCCCTGGAGTTGGCGCGCAAGGCTGCTGCCATACACGTCGATCTCGACCTGCGCACCCAGGCCGCCGCCACTCTGGCCGGCCTCGACGCCCATCCGCTGAAACGGTTCGACAAGTTCGGCGCGTCCGCCGTCGCCTTCGACGCCACCGGCGAGCGCCTGCTGATCGGCGGAGTAACGGCGCTGGACAACCACAATCGGCCCGCCGAAGGTGCGAAGGTTTGGGACGGCAAGCGCGACATGATGCTGCACACGTCCAGCCGGACGGGTGATGGCCCTGTCGCGTTCCGCGCCGACGGGACGCCACTGCAACTCGTCGCCAATACCAAGGACCGCCACGCGCTCACCTTGTGGGATGTGGCGAAGGACGGCCCCGCTGGCGAGTTCCGTTTGCCGACAGCCGGGCCGCCGGAGCCGGCGAAGCCGGAGCAGGTTCCGGCCATGTTGCTGTCGTCCGATGGCGGCACCGTCGCCGCTGCCTTCCCGCGCGCCGACGGCACGGCGGACCTCGCCGTTTGGGACGCGGCGAGCGGCGCGGTCGTTTACCAGATCGTCGACAAGGCGGACTGCCTGGCGGTATCGCCGGGTCGGGAACTCCTCGCCCACGGTGACGCGGACGGCCGCATCGTCGTCCGGTCGCTGCCGAAGGGCGACGTGGTGGCGACGTTGAAGGCCGACCGCCAGGCTATAACCTGCCTGACGTTTCAGCGCGACCCGCGGCGAATTGGTGCGGCTCCCGGCTGGTTGCTGGCCGCCGGCGACGAGAGCGGTGCCGTGACGGTGTGGGACGTTGCGACCCGCGTGCCGCGATGCGTCTGTCGTGGCTCGAACGACCAAGTCGCGGCCGTCGCCTTCAATCCCGACGGCACAATCGTCGCGTCGGGGGCGCGGGGGCCGAGCAGGCTCTGGGACGCGGCCACCGGGCGGCTACTCCTCGAACTGCCCCAGACCGGTGGCTTTCCGACGGCCGTCGCATTCACCCCGGATGGGTCGCGGGTCGCCACGAGTGGTATCGCGGCGTTCAAGGTGCCCGGCTCCGTGCAGGTCTGGCAGTTAGAGCCGGATCGCGGTCTGCGGACGCTGGCAGGGTTGACGGCCCGGGTCGAGAAGGTCGCGTTCTCGCCAGACGAATCGCTGTTGGCCGCTCTTTCGCAGGACTTCCGGATCGGCGTTTGGGACTTGAAGACCGGTGCGCGGCGGCACGTCTTCGAGGCCCCACGGGCGGCGTGGGTCGACAACGTGGCCTTCGCCATCAGCCCGGACAACCGCCACCTGGCGTATGCCGGCAGCGAGTTGACGCGTGGCCAGTTCGTGGTCTGGGACTTGGTGACCGGCGCAGAAGTGAGCCGCGGAACCTACCCGCCGGGGAGCAGCAACATCCTCACCTTCGCCGCACAGGGCCAGTTGCTGCTCTTCCAGGTCGAGACGCGCGACGGCCGGCAGTTTCCGCTCTCGATCAACCGAACCGAGCCGCGCGTCTTACGTACCCGCGACCTGCGCGGCGACCCCGCGAAACCGCTGTACGAGATCGCCGACTTCAACCGCCACATCGACTTCCTATGCGCGTCGCTCGACGGGGCTGTCGTCGTCATGGTCGGGTTCTTCGGCGACGACACGACCCGCCACCGGCGCATCGCAGCGTTCGACGGGACAACTGGCAAGGAACTCTGGTCGTCTCGTACCGAGACGAATTACCCGCAATCGCGCGTTTACCTCGGTCTGGACCGCAGCGGTCGCCGGTTGAGCCATGTGAAGGTCGCCGGAACGGCGACGTACACAGTTTCGTCGATCGAGTTGCCGTCCGGAAAATTCTTGGGCGAAGGGCCGGGTAGTGTCGGGGCCCACGGGTATTGGAGTCCGGACATGCCCTATTGGGTGGTTGGGAATTACCCCAACCATCCGAGCGGGCTTGCGTTCTTTTGCCGCGGCGAGCGCGAGCCGGTCGTGATCCTCGACCTCGATCGCACGGGTGGGGGGTTCCAACAGTTCGATGCAGCCGGAACGCGATACGCCTGGGGCAACTCCGACGGCACCGTCAGCATCGCCGACTTTCCGGCGATCCAGGGGCGTTTGGCCGCCTTCGGGCTGGGGTGGCTGTGTGCCCGCCGCGCCAGCTTGGGTGATGGTGGTCTCCCTGGCGGGCGCGTCGGGCTCAGCTGCTTCGCTCCAAATCCGTGCCACCCGCATCACCTCCTGTAAGGAATCGCGACCCTTCGCCGGTTAAGGGTGGGAAGCCCGTCACCATTAACCGCGTTCGCGCCGGAGGTGCTGTCATGGCGTCGTTCCCGACCCGCCGATTCGCCGCGCAACTCGCGCTCGTCGCCGCACTGGTAGCGACCACACCGGCACTCGCGCAAAGAAAGCCGGCCCAGAAGGGCAAAGCGAACCGCAACGTCGAGCAAAAAGCCGCGGCCGTCGCTCCCGCCATCGCTCCAGCCGCCGCACCGGTCATACCTCCGGGAACCGTCGACCCGAAGGTCATCGACAGCATCAAGCCGTCCGTGGCGTTCATCGACACCAAGTCCGGGTCGGGGTCGGGCTTCCTCGTGCTGCCCAACGTCGTCGCGACCAACAGCCACGTCATCCGCGACGACACGATGAACGACGTGACCGTCCGATTCGTCGATACCGGGAAGCAACCGGTGCGGCACAAGCCGAAGCTGCTCTACGAGGACAAGGCCCGCGACCTGGCCCTGCTGTTGATCCCGGAGCAAGAGGGCCGGCCGATCCTCGAACTGTGGCGGTCGTTCCAGCCGGGGCCGAAGCAAACTGTCTTCGTCGTCGGCAACCCGGGACAGCGAACGGGCATCATCCGCGTCAACGCCGTCGGCGTCGCCACCGCCGACGAGACGGCCATGATTGGCGGCGTGGAGTTCGTGCAACTGCGATTCGCCAACGGTAGCGACGCTATCGACATTGGGCCGGGCACATCGGGCGGCCCCGCCCTCGACCCGTCGGGGCGCGTGGTCGGCGTGCTAACCATGGCGACCCTGGACGGGAAGGGCAAACTTGCCGACCGGTTCTACTGCGTACCCGCCAGCGCCGTCGGCGCAGCCCTCGCCGAATTGGAACTAGAGCGCAACTGGGACAAGGTCTCCGACGCGGCAACCGCCCGCCACCTGCTCGGCATCGCCAGCATCAACTACTACCTGACGGGCAAGGTTGCCACCGCCGTCTTCGACGCCCGCGAGGCGAACGCCCGGCGGCTGCGCGTCCAGTGGTACTCCTCGAACCTGCCGGAGGTCCTCAAGGTGAACTCGCTCTTGACTGAAGCGTTCCGGGTCTTCGACAGGGAGAGGAACGTACTGGCCGAGCCGGCGTACCGGGACGCGTTGGCCAAGCAGACCTGGCCCCACAAGGTTCGGTACGACCTGATCGACATGCGCGACACCGTCGAAACGATTCGCCGCTTCGTCCCGAAGAAGGTCGTGTCGAAGGGCGAGTACCTCCAGTGCAAACGACTGATTGAGCAGAACGAACGGACATTTCGGCAACTGCAAAAGACATCCGGCCTGACCGACCGGGTCATCGACGAGATGACCGAGAACCTGCTCGACAAGGTCCTCGACAAGATCGGCCGGTGACCGTCCGTCTCACTGCCGGTCGATCACCCGTACATCGCGTAGGACTCGACCGGCATCCGCCATTGAAGCTGGACACGGTTCTGAGCGGAACCTCAAACCTTAGGAGCGCCAATATCTCGAACCGCATCAATCGCCCTGGTCCTCGCGCTGTGCGGCAGTGCCCTGCCCGTCCGTGCCGATGTCATCTCGGTCGATCTCTCGCCCTACGCGAACGCCCGGATGCAGGATTACCAGCCTTCGTCGGCCGGTTACCCGGAAGGCCCCGTAACGTTGGGCGGCGTGTTCTTCAACATCCAGATGGAAGGCGGTCTCAACGCCTGGAACGCCGAAGTCGTTCCCGGGCCATACCCGCACATCCTCTCGATCCCGCTGAACATCCCCGATGTCACGAACGCCTTCACTCTCATCAACACGTTCTACGGCCAGCCCGGGCCGACGAGTTACATCACGCTCGAGTTCTTCGGCACCGGCGGAGCCTACCACCGCAAGGACCTCATCGGCAACGAATATGTCCGCGACCACTTCTTCGGCGGCAATACGAACTTAATCAATGGCACTACCACGGTGGAGGTGTACAACTCGGGTGGCGGGCAGGGTGTCGAAAGTCGGCTGGACATGCAGTCGATCCTGCTACCGACTGTTTTCCAGGGCAACACGTTGACCGAGTTTCGGATCACCAGTACCGGTGGCCTGTTTATCAGCGATGCGACGTTCCAGGGGTTGACGTTCTACACGGTGCCGGAACCATCGTCGCTGGCACTCGTGGGCGTCGGCGGTCTCGCCTTGGTCCGGCGCGGTTGGCGGAAGCGGAGGGCAACGGCCCAACCGTCGTAAAACGCTCGTCGCCCGCCGCCCTTCGTCGTTCCGCCCGCCGCGCCGCATATTGGACGGTTGAGGCATCCCGCCCCGACCATCCTATATGCGGCACCTGCTCAATTATGACCGTCTACATCGACGCCGACGCCTGCCCGGTCAAGGACGAGACCTACCGCGTCGCCGCTCGCTACGGCGTCCGCGTCGTCGTCGTCGCCAAGGCGCCGTTGCGCGTGCCGGCCGGGCCGCTCGTCGAACTCGTCGTCCGACCGGGGTTCGGCGCGGCCGACGACACCATCGCCGAAGTCGTCGCGACCGGCGACATCGTCGTCACCGCCGACGTGCCGCTCGCCGCTCGTGTAGCCGCCAAGGGA
>CAZNSL010000508.1:0-4947 GCA_964574975.1 uncultured Alcaligenaceae bacterium
CGGCCGTCATGCCCAGCGCTTGGTAAATGGGCAGCATCCACTCGCAGTCGCGGCGGGCCAGGTAATCGTTGACGGTGACGACGTGGACGCCCTTGCCCTCCAGGCCGTTGAGGTAGGCGGGTAGTGTGGCGACGAGCGTCTTGCCCTCACCGGTGGCCATCTCGGCGATGTTGCCGCGGTGCAGCACGATCCCGCCGAGGAGTTGCACGTCGAAGTGCCGCATATTCTTCTGGCGCTTGCCGGCCTCGCGGACGCGCGCGAACGCCTCCGGCAACAGGTCGTCGAGGGTCTCGCCGGCAGCCAGCCGGGCGCGGAACTGAGCGGTCGATTCTTTGAGTTCGGCGTCGCTAAGCTCCTTCACGGTTGCTTCGAACGAATTGATCTCTGCGACGAGCGAGCCAGGAGTAATGGTGTAGCTCTTCTTGTCCTTGGAGCGGACGTAGCCGAGCTTGCGAGGCGAGCATCAGAGCGCTCGCCTCGCAAGCTCGGCTAACGGCGTCACGGGATTCTCAGTCGGATGGGGTAGGCATAGTCTGTACATATGCCGATCCCGTGCCCGTACTGCAACGCCACGATCCGCGTTCCTGCCGACAGCAAGGTCGAATGCCCGCGCTGCGGTGAGTCCGTGTCCGTTCCTGACGGCACGCCGCCGGACGCCGAGATGCCGGAAACAGTTGTGGAATCGCCACCGGGAGAGCGGAGCAACCGGGCCATCGGCCTGACCGTTGCCGGTGTGATGGTCGGCCTCGCGGCCCTCACGCTTGGCTACGCACTATCGACGACCGACTTCCGCCGGTCGAACGACAACAGGAACCGCGAAGAGACCCAGGCGGTGACGGCGGTGCCCCCAGGCGAACTGGCCGGCCTCGGCTACTTGCCGACTAACGTGCAAGTCATCGCCGGCGTTGCCGTTGCCCAGGCGTTAGAGTCCGACTCCGGCCGGGCGATTCTGAAGTCACTGTCATTGGCCGGCTTCGCGCCCGATGAGATCGACCACATTGTCCTCGGGATCAGCCTGGATGCGTTCCCGCCACGGACGACGATGGTCGTCCGGACGCGACGGCGGCTCGACCTGGCGAAAGTGCGTGCCGCGCTCAAGGCGGAGCGAGGCGAGCAGCACGGTGGCCGTACGGTCTACCGGGGTCGCTGGCCGCTGAAACTGCCGACGAGCGGCGACGACGGCTCCATGACCTTCCCGGACGAACGCACGCTCGTCGTCGCCGGGTCGCTAGAGTCGCTCGCGTCCACGCCGGCCACACCGGGTGGGGCACCGGAACGGTTCGCGCCGCCAGTGCGCGATTTGATCGCACAACTGCCCCAGGACGTGCCGGCTTGGCTGGTGGGCCACAAGGACCCGAATAATGCAACCTTTCACCTCGTCGCTCTGGCACTTCGACAACTGCCCGCCGAATTCCGGCAGGGCCTCCAGAAGCTCACGTCGCTTTCGCTGTCCGCAACCGAGCGCAATGGGCGATTGGAGGTGACGGCCCGTGCGACCGGCCTCGACGCGGCCCAGGCCGGGGCTGTGCGCGACGCCGTGCAAGGTATTGAGGTCGGTCGAGGAACCGTGGACGGCACCGATCCACTGACCGTCCACTGGTCGGAATCGGCCGCCGAACTCGTGCGCCGATTGACCCCGCCGCGGTAACGACGTCCGGGATCGCGTCGGATGCCGTTGAATTGCTTGAACGGCCGCACTGCGGCGATTATTATGGCGGGAAGTTTCCACTCCGCGACTCGTTCTCACGGGTGCCGGCCGGTGCGGCCGGCGACGTGCCGTTAGCGAAGGGCAATCACCATGTCGCGTATCGCGCTGTTGACCGCGGCGGGGATGCTGGCCGGCGTCGCCGCCCGGGCCGCCGACCTGTCGCCCGAGAAGATGGCCGCTGCCCAGAAAGCCCTCGAAGCCAACTGCGGCCGCTGCCACGGTGGTGCCGGGGCCAACAACGCCGGCGGCGGTTTCGACTGGCTATTCGACACCAAGAAACTCGTCGAGAAGAAGACGCTCGTCGCCGGCCAGGCCGACGCCTCGAAGATGATCAAGAAGATGAAGACCGGCGACATGCCGCCCGAGGGCGAAAACCCCCGGCCGACCGAGGCCGAAATCGCTGCCGTCAAGGAGTGGATCAACGCCGGCGCGCCGGCGTTTGAGGTCAAGGCCGCGACGGTCCCGGCCCGCAAGCCGATCACCGAAGACGAGGTGTTGGGCACGATCCTCGGCTACCTCAACAGCCCGGCGGTTCAGCCGCGCGACCAGAGGTACATGCGCTTTTTCACGATGCATCACCTGCACAACAACCCAACGGTGAGCGACGAGGACCTGCACTGGTTTCGGGCCGCCATGTCGAAAGTCGCCAACAGCCTGAGCTGGAGCAGCGAGATCTACGTCCCGCCGGCCATCGACCCCGCGGGCACGGTGTTCGCCGTCGACGTGCGCAAGTACGACTGGGACCGGAAGAACCTACCGTTCTGGCTAGCGATGACGCGGCTGTACCCGTACGGCCTCAGCTACGATGCCAACGCCAACCCGCAATTGCAGCGCAACGCCGCAACGATCTACCAGATGACCGGCTCGAAACTGCCGTTCCTGCGGGCCGACTGGTTCATCGCCGTCGCCACCCGACCGCCGCTCTACCACGTTGCGCTACAGATCCCGAAGAACGCCTACGATCTCGAGCGGCGGCTCAACGTCAACGTGAACGAAAACATCATGAACGACAAGGTTTACCGCGCCGGCTTCCAGAAGAGCGGCGTGTCGAGCCAGAACCGTCTCGTCGAACGGCATCCGGCGGCCTACGGCATGTTCTACAAGAGCTACGACTTCCTGAAGGACAACGGGAAGGGCAATCTCCTGTCGTTCCCGCTGGGGCCGAAATTCCCGAACAACCCTTACCAGCACCTCGCGTTCGAACACGACGGCGGCGAAATGATCTTCAACCTGCCCAACGGGCTTCAGGGTTACATGCTGGTCAAGGGCGACGACACTCGCATCAACGCCGGCCCGACCGAGGTCGTGTCGGACCCCGGCAAGATCTCCGGCAAGATCGAGATCGTCAACGGCATCTCGTGCATCGGCTGCCACAACAAGGGCGTCTACCCGTTCCCCAACGACGACGACGTGCGCAACGGCGCGATCGGCCTCCAGGGCCAAGCACGGCAAAAACTCTACGCCCTCTACCGCGACCCGAAAGAGTTCAAGGTGGTCATGGAGAAGGACGAACGACGATTTATCACCGCTCTGGACGAAGCGACGACACCCTTCCTCAAGCCCGCCGGCAAGTCGGTCGAGGATGTCGTGCTTGCGGAGCCGGTCAAGCGACTGGCGGGCCGTTACACTCGCAACTTGACGCTCGGCGACGCCGCGGCCGAGTTGGGCGTGCCGCCGGAGAAGTTTGCCGCGGCGCTTCAGTTCAACCCGAACATCCAGGTACTCGGCCTGGGCACCTGGCTCCAACCGGGCGGCACCATCGCCCGCGAGCGTTGGCAGACCTCGCGCACCGGCGGTGCCCGGCTGACCGTATTCCAACTCGTCGCCAGCGAACTGGGGGTCGGCGACCCCTGTAGCGAGACCGGCCCCGTCAACCCCTGACCGAAGACCGCCCGCCGCCGGGGCACCCGGCGGCTTGCCGAGGATACCGCCGATGAAATACCTGAGCCTGTGCGCCGCGCTCGCGTTGGCGTGCGCGGCCGGCCCGTTGCGGGCACAAACCAACGCTCTGCGCGTCGAGATGGACTTGATGGCCAAGGAGGTGGCAGCGAATCTCAAAGACCTGCCCAACCCCGTCGAATCCGTGGTCGTCGGCGACTTCACCGGCCCGGCCACCCAATCGACTAGCGGCGGTTCGGTGATCTCGATGGTCCTCTCGGAGTCGCTCAAGAAGCACGGCATCCGCGTCGCCCAGCGAGCCGAGGTCGGCATCAAGGGCGAGTACGAGGACGTCAAGGATGCCGAGTCCGGCGAACTGGCCATCCGCATTTCCGCGACCTGCACGAACCGAAACGGCAAGAAGCTGTTCGAGTGCCAAAAGCGCGGCGCGTTCGGCGAAGCGCTTGTGACCAGCGTCCTGGGCGTATCGGCGAACATCCCGCCGGATGCGTCTACCAAGCAGCGGAACGAAATTATCGAGAAGGCCATCGAATCGCCGAGCTGTCACATCGCCGGTCCGACCGTTTGCAGCACGCCGCAGAGCCAGTACGCCGTCGAAATCCACGTCGCGCCGCGCTCCGGCGCACCGTACGCGCCGCGCCCCGCCCGCGTCGAGGACGGTCTGGCGTTCGTACCACTCCGACGCGGTGAGGTATTCGCGGTCAAGCTCATCAACCGCTCGCCGTACGATGCCGCGGCTGCCCTGACCCTCGACGGGTTGAACGCTTACGCATTCTGCGAGGAGCGGGACCACCGCGGGCAACCCAAGCACTCGCAGTTCATCGTCTCCGCTGGCAAGGCGGGCCTGATCCGCGGTTGGTTCATCAACTTGAACCAGTCCGACGAGTTCACCGTCACCGCGTACAGCAAAAGTGCGGCATTCGCACTGAAGAGCAACAAGAAGACGGGAACGATCCAGGTAGCGTACTCCGCCGCTTGGCCCAAGAGTGGACCAAAACCGCCCGACGAACCGGCGAACCCCAGCGAACACAGCCGCGGCGGCAAGGACGCCATTGGCCGCGGTCAGCGCATCGACGATCGGTATAAGCTGGTCGATGTCGATGTCGGCGTCATCCGCGAGACGATCAGCGTGCGCTACACGAAGTAACCCTCCGGCCCGCCCCCCGCGTGAGCGAAGGGGGAGGGGTGGAAAAGGACCCCCCCCAGGCGCGGAGGGGGGGGGCGGCCCGGTGGTCGTCGCGGGCAAGCCCGAGGAGAGCGAGTTGATCGCCCGGCTCGTCGCGACCGACGACGACGAGCGCATGCCCCCTCCCGACTCCGGCAAGGCGCTCACCCCCGCG
>CAZNSL010000509.1:0-4936 GCA_964574975.1 uncultured Alcaligenaceae bacterium
ATCGGCCGACGCCGCGAATTCGACGGAAAAACGGCTCGAAGGTCCATTGACAAATATTATTGTCAATGGTACCCTTTCCACGTGCTCGACATCCACGTTATCGAGAATCCAGCGGCAGCGACTGTCGCCTTGGAACCCATGCGGAGCCGACTCCTCTCCGAGTTGGCCACGCCGGCCTCGGCGGCGACGTTGGCCACGCGGGTTGGTCTGGCGCGGCAAAAGGTCAACTACCACCTCCACGCATTGGAAGCGCACGGCCTGGTACGGCTGGCCCAGGAACGCAAGTGGGGCGGACTAACGGAACGGCTACTCGTGGCGACGGCCGCTTCCTACGTCGTTTCGCCGAGCGCCCTGGGCCCGGTCGCCGCGGATCCGAATCGGGAAATCGATCGGCTGTCCGCGAGCTATCTCATCGCCCTGGGCGCACGCGTCGTCCGCGAAGTCGGCAACCTCGTTCGTCGTGCGAACGAGGCGGGCAAACGCCTGGCAACCCTGGCGGTGGACACCGAGGTTCGCTTCCGATCGGCGACGGACCGAGCGGCGTTCAGTCACGAGCTCACCGAGACCATCGCTAAACTCGTCTCGAAGTACCACGATGCAACCGCCCCCGGCGGCCGAGCGCATCGCCTGGTCGTCGTGGCACACCCCATGCCGCAGATCACCCAGCCCAAGGAGCCGACATGAGTGTGAAGAAGCAACTGTCCGGACGCCGTTCCGTCCAGGTCGAAGTCGAAGCCCCCGGCAGCACTCAGTCAGCGGTAGAGCGACGATCGGCCGAAGCCGAGATACGGAGGCTGATCGACAAGTTCGCACCCGTGCATCTCCGGCTCACAGGTGCAATGCGACGGTTGCTGCGGAAGCGCCTGCCCACCGCTCACGAGGTGGTCTATGAATATCGCGATTGCTTCGTCATCAGCTATTCACCGAACGAGCATGGGTACGAGGGAATACTTGCAATCCGCGGGAGCGCGGACGGCGTCAGGCTGTACTTCAATCGCGGTAAGGACTTGCCGGATCCTGCGAAATTGTTGCAGGGGTCCAGCCAGGCGCGCTGGATGAAGGTGGCGGGCGCGTCCGTTCTCGCTCGTCCAGATGTCGCGAGCCTGATCGACGAGGCGATCGCTCGCAATCGTGTGCCGTTCGCAAGCACCGGTCGTGGGTTAATCGTCATTCGTTCGACGGCGGCCAAGCAGCGTCGGCGGAGTCGCTCGAACTAACGTTCTGTTGCACCCGACAAGGCCGAGGCCACAGCGCTTCGCTTGGCGGTCGCGGCGCACCCTGTGCCTGAGATCACCGATCCCAAGGAGCCATCATGAGCGTGAAGAAAGAAGCCTCCGGACGCCGTTCCATCCAGGTCGAGGTCGAGGTTCCCGGCACGCCGGAGGAAGTCTGGCAGGCCATCGCCACCGGGCCGGGCGTCTCGTCTTGGTTCGTGCCGACCGAGATGGAGGAGGCCGACGGCAAGCCAGTCGCGGTGAAGTCGAACTTCGGCCCTGGCATGGAGTCCCGCGCCGTGATGACCGCGTGGGATCCGCCGCGGAGGTTCGCCGCCGAATCTCCCGGGTGGACGCCCGAGATGCCGTCCATGGCCACGGAATGGACCGTGGAAGCGAAGGCCGGCGGCACCTGCATCGTCCGCGTGGTACACAGCCTCTTCGCCACCACGGACGACTGGGACAACCAGCTTGAAGGCACCGAATCGGGCTGGCCTGGCTTCTTCCGCACCCTGCGGATCTATCTCACGCACTTCCGCGGCCAGCGCTCGGCAATCATGCAGAAGATGGCCATTGCTGCGGGGACGGAAGCGGAGGCATGGGAAGCACTGACCACGGCCATGGGGCTGAAAGGCTTGAGCGTCGGGCAGCGTTGGACGGCACCCACGGGTGTCCCGGCACTCGGCGGCGTGGTCGAGCACATCACCCAGAGTCCGAACGACGCCCTGGTGCGGCTCGACAAGCCGGGTCCGGGCGTCGCCGCCCTTGGCACTTACAACTGCGGTCAGACCATGGTTGGGGTGAACCTCTACCTTTACGGCGATCGGGCGGCCGAAACTGTCGCCCACGAGACCCCGCTGTGGCAAGCGTGGATTCAAGAACGTTTCCCGATGCCGTCGGAGCCGAACCCGCGAGAATGATCGCGTGGTCGTGCGGGAAACTCATCCTTGGCGATCCGGCGCGTCCGGTTGGTTGCGGCGGTACGTCCCAGCCCTGGACGCGCTTCGGGGCTACTCGTGGCCAGCGCTGGGTGCGGACCTCATGGCAGGTCTCACCGTGGCGACGGTCGCTGCGCCGCAGGCGATGGCCTACGCCACGTTGGCCGGGGTGCCGCCGCAGTACGGGCTGTACACGGCCATCGTCATGACGGCCGTCGGGGCCTTGTTGGACTCGTCCCGCCAACTGATCAACGGCCCGACCAACGCCATCTCGATCGCCCTGCTGAGCGCCCTGGCCATGGTCCCGCCCGACGATCGAGTGTCGGCCGCCGTACTGCTCGCGTTCCTCGTGGGGTCCATTCAACTGGGAATCGCCCTGTTGCGTCTGGGCGACTTGACGCGCTACGTCTCCCACAGCGTCATCGTCGGCTTTACCGTTGGCGCGGGGACGCTCCTCGTCCTCGATCAGTTCAAGGTCCTCCTCGGCCTGGAGTCCCGCGGCGGGCCGCAGGACCACTTCCTCAAACGGTTCTGGCTCGCACTGACGACCGGCGGCCCCATCCACTGGCCGACGGTGACGATCGGCGCGGGAACCATCGTCCTCGTGATGGCGTTGCGGCAACTCAACGGCCTGCGCCGCGACCGCGGTGCCCGCTTCGCGATCCCGCAACACCTCGTTGCCGTCGTCGTCATGGGCATCCTGGTCTGGGCGTTCCGGCTCGACGACCGGTTCGGCGTCAAGGTCGTCGGAGCCATTCCGGCCTCGTTGCCGCAGTTTCAGCCACCGAATCTGAAGTGGGACCATGTGCAATTGCTGGCCGGGAACGCCTTCGCCATTGCCCTGCTCGGGCTGCTGGAGGCGGTGGCGATGGCCAAGGCCATCGCCGTCCGAACCGGCCAGCCGCTCGATGTGAACCAGCAGTGCCTCAGCGAAGGTGCCGCCAACCTGGCCGGCAGTTTCTTTCAGTGCTTTCCCGGCTCCGGCTCGCTCACGCGCTCGGCGGTCAACCAACAGGCCGGGGCCGTGAGCCAGTGGTCGGGCGTGTTTTCGGCGCTCGCCGTGGCCGGCACGGTGCTGGCGTTCGCTCCCTTCACCCAGTTCGTTCCCCGCGCATCGCTGGCCGGTCTGCTAATGCTCGCGGCCTTCCGCATGGTGGACCGCGAACAGCTCGCGTTCCACTTGCGTGCGACGCGGTTCGACGCCGGCGTGGTCCTCGCCACCGCCCTGGCCGCCGTCTTCATCTCGATCGAGTTCTGCATCGTCATCGGCGTCTTTCTGTCGTTCGTTTTGTCCGTGCCGCGGGCCGCCCATGTGCGCGTCGCGCCGCTCGTCCCGACGCCGGGAAACGGCGTCCGCGAGCGAACGCCGGGCGATCCGCCGTGCGACCGACTACTCATTTACGGTGTGGAGGGTCAGGTGTCCTTCGGGGCGGCGTCCGAACTGAAGTCCCACTTCGCGTCCATCGAGTCCGCGGCTACCGGAAGCGCCCGTGCGGTCGTCTTGGTTCTGGAACGGGCGTGGAACCCCGACGCCGCCTTCCTGAACTTACTCCGGACGCTGGACGCAAACCTGCGGCAACGGGACGTGGCCTTATTCCTGTGGTGCGTCGAGTCCGACTTGCTGACGGCGTTGGCGAACACCGGTGTCCTGGACCAAATTGGTCCGCAGCGGGTTAGCTCCGACCGGCCCGGCCGCGATGCCGGCCGGCCCAACGCCCTCGATTCCGCCTACCATTTGCTCGGCGATGCCTTCTGCCCCACCTGCCCGCGGCGACGAGATGGAGAATGCCGCAGCTAGCTGATGGATTCCACAATCGAATCCACAAGAAGGACACGACACAACCACGGTGAATCGTACCCTGCCGACAAATCGCGCGGTCATCCCCTACACGGGAGTCCTGGGTCGCTTGTCGAACACTCCTTGCGACCCAGTCCGATCATTGCAAGCGACCGACACAGGGGAGGACGACGAGTGAGTGAGCGTGACCCACGCAGCGTCTTCGAGGCCGACGACGACGTGACCGCCCGTGCCGCCGCGGCGTGGCTGGCCGAACACGGCATCGACGCCGAGGTCATCGGCGACCTGGCGTCCGGCGGATTCGGCGAGATGACCGGCCTCGTATCGCACGCGCGGCCGCCGGTCATCGAGGTGCGCGTGAAGGACGCGACGGTCGCCGAAGAGGCGCGCGAGCAATTGGCCACGTGGGCGAGCGGCATCCAGGCCCGTCGGGAGCGGCGCGAAGCACTGACCGGCGACCTGATCGTCGCTTGCGAAGAGTGCGGCAAGCAAGTCGTCTTCGCCGCGTCGCAGGCCGGCAACGTCGAGGAATGCCCGTACTGCGGGCGCTACATCGACGTGCCCGAGAGCCCGTCGCAGCGCCCGGCCTCGCGCAGGTCGCGCGGAATCTGCTGGATGAATTCCGAGAGGATGAAGATCGCCAGCGGCAGGTTCTGCGCCACGTAGACGAGGACGAGTGCGGTCAGCGTATTGATCAGGTTGAGGTCCGAGACGAGCTGGATGATCGACACCGAGCCCAGGCGGATGGGCACCATGATGCCGATCGAGAGGAAGATGGCGAGCGGCGTGTTCCAGCGGAACTTGTATTCGGTGAGCGCCCAGGCGGCCATGGCGCCGAAAAGCAGGGTGAAGAAGATCGTGCCCACCGTGACGGTGATCGAATCCATGTAGTAGGTGGTGATGGCGCTGTCGCCGAAGACCTTGAAATAGCTGATGGGATCGAAATTCCACGGCATCGGCGGTTGCAGCGGCGTGTTGAAGATCGC
>CAZNSL010000510.1:0-2539 GCA_964574975.1 uncultured Alcaligenaceae bacterium
TTTGTTGCAGGAAAAATGAAGGGGCCCGGCGGGGCGGCCTCGAGGCCCGCAAGGATCTCGACAAGCTGATCGACAAGCTCAACAAGGAAAAAGCCGAGGCGCTGGCGAAGAGTCCGGTCAAGGTGCGGACGGCGAATCGACTCTTCTACCGCCACTGGGACAGCTACGTCGAGGACAAGCGGCAACATCTGTTCGTCATGAAGGCCGACGGCACCGATGTGCGCGACGTGACCCCCGGCGACCGCGACGCCTACCCGACCTCAACGACGTTCAGCGACGGAGACGACTTCGCGTTCAGCCCCGACGGCAAGTACCTCGTCTTCACCGCGGTGCCGGCAATGGACGAGGCGTGGAGTACGAACTACGACCTGTGCCGTGTGAGCGTCACCAACACGTCGAAGACGTGGGAGACGCTGACCAAGGACAATCCGGCCGCCGACGGCAACCCGGTGTTCTCGCCGGACGGCACGAAAGTCGCATACCGTGCCCAGAAGAAGCCCGGCTACGAGGCCGACCGCTGGGAGTTGTACGTGGCCGATTGCGATGCGAACGGGGAACTGAAAGGGGCCGGCAAGAGTGTGACCGCCGACTTCGATTCCGGCGTCGACGAATACGCTTGGGGGGCCGATAACGACACACTGTTCTTCACGGCCGACTGGCGATCCACCAAGCCGATCTTCCGCGTCTCAGCGAAGTCGGGCAAGGTCGATGTGTCGGAAGGCCGCTCGTACTCGGGGGCGGCCTCGTCGCTGACTTTGGACAAGACCGGCAAGCACATTGCCTTCGCGCGGGCTAGCCTCATGGCCCCGAACGAGGTGTACGTCCAACCGGCCGACGACGACGCCAAGGCCGTCAACGTCAGCCAGGCGAACAAGGACCTGTTGGCGGAACTGAACCGGCCGAAGCCGGAGAGCGTCATGGTCCCCGTCGAGGGGGGCGAGATGCAGATGTGGATCCTCAAGCCGCCGGGGTTCGTCGAAGGCAAGAAGTACCCGCTGGCGTTCGTCGTTCACGGCGGGCCGCAGGGGGCATGGGAGGACGCCTGGTCGTTCCGCTGGAACCCGCAAGTGTGGGCCGCTCAGGGATACGTGGTGGCACTGCCGAACCCGCGCGGCTCGACCGGCTACGGTCAGAAGTTCGTCGATGAGATCAGTGGCGATTGGGGCGGGAAGTGTTACGACGACCTCATGAAAGGCGTCGAGTACCTGGAAAAGCAGGACTACATCGACGGGAATCGCATGGTGGCCGCCGGCGGGTCGTTCGGTGGGTACATGATGAACTGGTTCGCCGTGCAGACGCCGAAGTTCAAGGCCCTGGTTTCGCACTGTAGCGTCTACAACTTCGATAGCATGTACGCCACGACCGACGAGGTGTGGTTCGACGAGTGGGAACACGGTGGCCCGCCGTGGGGCAAGAACCGCGCGAGCTACGAGAAGCACTCGCCGCAGCGTTATGCCGGCAACCTCGGCAAGTACAAGACGCCGATGCTCGTCATCAGTAACGACCTCGACTTCCGTTGCCCGGTGTCGCAGGGGCAGGAACTGTTCACCGCGCTCCAGCGACAGGGCGTGCCGTCGCGCTTCGTCAATTTTCCCGACGAGGGGCACTGGGTTCTGAAGCCGGCGAACAGTAAGCGCTGGCACGAGGAAGTCTTCGGGTGGATCACAAAGCACGCCCCGCCTGGCCCGAAGTAGAACGACCGGGGTGGGGCATTTCGTTTCGCACGAGGGATTCGTGATCGCGGCCGTGGAAACGCACTGGCTGTTCGACCTGGTGGCCCTGTTGAGCGTCCCCGCGCTAGTGGCCCTGAACGGCTTCTTCGTTGCGGCCGAGTTCTCCCTGGTCGCCATCCGGCAGACCAAGGTCGAAGAGATGGTCGCCCAGAAGGTGCCGCGGGCGAAGGCCGTCCTGGCGGCGACCGACAACCTCGACCGCACCATCGCCGCGACGCAACTCGGTATCACACTGGCCAGCATCGCCCTCGGCTTCGTCGGCGAGCCGGCGCTGGCCCGGCTGATCGGCCCGATCTTCAAGTCGTTGCCCGACGTAGTGCGGCCGTTGGCGACCCACTCGGTCGCCGTCGGCGTGGCGTTCGCGCTCATCACGTTCATGCACGTCGTCTTCGGCGAGTTGATCCCCAAGTCGATCGCGCTCCAGACGCCGGAGACGACATCGCTGTGGATCGCCAAACCGCTCAACGTCTTCGCCAAATTGACGGGACCGATCATTGCGGCCATGAACGGCACGGGCAACCAAATCCTCCGAGCGATCGGCTTCCGGGCGGCCAGCGGCGAAGAGTCGGTCCACTCGATCGAGGAGTTGCGGCTGCTGATCGAGGACACCGAGGAGGCGGGCCTGATCGACGAGGACCAGGCCGAGTTCGTCCAAAACGTCTTCATGCTCTCCGGTAAACGGGTTGCCGACTGCATGGTGCCGCGCGACACGATGGCGGCCCTCGACGTGAGTACCCAGCCGGACAAAGTCCTGGAGGCCGTGCGAAGCGGGGCGCATACGCGCATGCCCGTCTACGACGGCGACC
>CAZNSL010000510.1:2549-4932 GCA_964574975.1 uncultured Alcaligenaceae bacterium
AACAACATCGTCGGCATCGTCAACACGAAAGACCTGTTCTACCTGTTCAGCCTCTCCGGCGTCGTCGTCCTCGAGGATGCCATCTACCCGCCGACTTACCTCGATCCCGGCGAGAGCGTCGCCAATGCACTGCGACTCCTCAAGAAGTCGCGCAAACCCATGGCGCTCGTCCGCGATGAGGAGGGTCAGATCCTCGGAATGATTACGCTCGAGGACATCCTGGAGGAGATCGTCGGCGATATCGAGGACGAACACGACCGGCCGATGCCAAAGCTGGTCGTGCGACGGCGGAAGGGGGGCAAACACGGTATTCCCGCTTCTCCCGCAACGCCGAGTGAGGGGAGAACGTCAACGCCGCAGAAGCCGCCAGTACATGATGAGCGCGGCCGAGCCGACAACGGCGTTCGCCGCCCATAGCCCGACCGCTGCCGGTACCTGGCCCTCCTTGGCGAGGTTCGTGCCGCACAGGAGGATCGGATAGTACGTCATCACCGCCGGTAGGAAGCAGCTCACGAACGTACTCAGGTAGTCGGCTCGGCTGAACCAGATGCCGACCGGCGCGCCGAGGAGAACGAACACCAGGCAACCGACGGCCAGCGCCGGACGGATTTGCAGTTCGACATCGACCGAGTACGCTTCGCGCTGTTTGTGCCGATACCAGTCGGCGCGGAATTTGGCGCGGTCGGCGATCTCCTTCGCGGGCAGATTACGGTCCTCCGGCGGTGGCACCTGCGTGTCGGCGTACGCCTGCTCGACTTCGCTCCGGATCGACACTTGCCGCTCCAGCAATTCGAGGTACCCGAAGTCGCTGGGGCGACGCACGTAGTCGTTGCCCATGAACCGCGACGGCAACGGGTAGGTGGTGCTCGGAGACTGAGCCGTGCTGTGGACGGTGTTATTCTCGCCGTAGGCCGAGCAGTACGACATGTTGACGCGGATGGAGTTGGTGGCGGCGTCGTAGTGGATGGTAGCCTCGCGCGCGCGTACGACGCCGCGGTAGCCGCCCTTCTCCTTGTCCATGTCCTTGAAGATCACGTCGTAGAGCCGGCGGCCCTGCACCTGCCGCACCCAGATGGCAAACGGCAGGTCTTTGTGCTTGATCGACCCTTGCCGCTTCAAGACGCCGTAGAGCAACTCCTCCACATCGTTCATCACCTGCGTGCGCAGCATCTGGTGCGTCTTCGGGATGAAGTCGTAGTAGAGGCCGAGCGTACCAGCGGTACTCAGGAGGCCCAACAACACGCTCGGCGCGACGACGCGGCCGAGGTGGACGCCGGCGGACTTGAGGGCAACGATCTCGTTGTCGTGTGCTAGCCGGCCGTAGATGACGCATGTCGCGAACAGCGTCGTCGCAGGGATCGTGTACGGCAACGTGTTCGGGACGAGCAGCGGGATGACGGCGAGAATCTGCGACGGAGCCAAGCCACGCTGCGTCGCTTCGGCGACGAGGCCGGCGAGCAGGAACAGGCTGGTGAGCGTCACCAGGGCCAGGAGGAAGACGCGCGTCAACTCCCAGAACACGGTGCGCTGGAGGATGGTGCCGAACATGCGTCTCCCCGCCTTAGCGGCCGGTGCCGGCCGGCGTTTGCCGGCCGCGGGCGGCATCGAGCAGCCGCTTCACCGGCTGCGTAATACCGGGAACCGGCTCGGTTGCGAAGTCGAGTTGCCCGCCGAGCTTGCCGCGGGCGCGGATGCGCAGCAGGTTCCGGCTCAGCCAGGATGGCAGCTCGCGCAGCCCCGGCGGCAGCACCTGGACGATGTGCCCCCAAACCGCGTAAAGGTCCAGGTCGGCATTCGTGCCATCCAGGTTAACTTCGCCCCGTCCACCCAGGGTCACAACGTTGCCGATCAGATCGAGTTGCGTCACCTCGACGCGACGGCCGTTGACGCGGAAGTCCGCGTGAGCCTCCTCGAACGCCGTACCGTCCGGGGCGTGCAGGTTCGGCAACTTTAGCACGTCGAGGACCAGCGGAAGGTTGTACAACTTGCCGTTGGTCAGATGGACCGAACCACCGCCCTCCAGGTCGGTCGTGCCCGACCCCGTGCCGGTCAGATATAGGTCGGCTCGCGCCCGGCCTGACACCTGTGAGTTGCCGACGCGGTTGCGCTGAGCGAACTGCGCCACGTCGAGGTCCATCGCCTTGAAGCTGAGTTGGTAACGCAGTCCCGCGCCGAACTCGACGCGAGCTTCGCCGCCGAGTCGGCCGCCGAAAAGGGCCGCGCCGACATTCGGCAATTGCAGCACCTGCGGAGCGTCCGGGCGGACGACGATGTCGGCGTGAAAATTCTCGACCGGTTGGTTGAGGATGAGTGCCTTGTCGAGGGCCACGTGTCACTAGACGCCTTCGACGATTTTGACGCGGTATCGACCGCGGCAAGCGTC
>CAZNSL010000511.1:0-4928 GCA_964574975.1 uncultured Alcaligenaceae bacterium
ACCCTCCGCCCACCCCGGGGGGGCGCCCCCCCCCCCCGGCCTTGGGGGGGGGGGGGGGGGTATAGGGGGTATACCCCGTCGGCCCTACGGTCGACTACGTAGTCGAATCGGCGGCACGGTCCGTCGGCGCACAGCCGGTCTACGTAGTCCACCTGACTTGCACCGCGGTGGTTCGATGCTAGACTGGCAGCATGCACGGCATGATGATGGGACCAGACGGGGCAGTTAACATGGAATCCGGTGCAACGTATTGGTTTACCAGTCTGCCGGAAACTGGCGCGACGAGCACCGTGATGACGACGCCGCGCGGCATTCATTGGTATCAGGATGGCAAGGCGCAGTATGCGCTGTGGTCGGATCCGCCAGAGGCGATTGTCCGGCAGGCCGTCGAGCTGGCGCACCGACAGCAGTGGGCCGAGCTGGCCGTGCTGGTGAAGTTGGCGCAGGCGATGTGATGGGCGTGTGGTCGCATGAGTTTGCGTACGAATTTGTGATGGGTACAGGCGCTATATGGCGCACAACGTTTTCGCGGAGGTTGTCGCAGGCTGAGTATGATTACCTGGCGGAGGCCGTGCGCGACGGCCGGTGGGACGAGGTGCGCATGTACAGCAAGCTGGTGGAGGCGAGCGCGTGAGGCCGTCGTCAAAACGCCCTGTGAAATGGAATCCTTATTGGCAGCCGCAAGCTGACGCGCTATACGGCGAGACAGCGTTTGCGCTTGCCTGGCTGGAGCCTGTGTGGTTCGAGGATGCGCGCAGTGTGCCGGACGACTGGGATCCGTCGCTGTTGATTCATGCGCGGCGAGCGTATTGGCGTGCTTATTTTGAGCGCTTGACGCCGTGATGCGATGAGCCCTTGGATGTTGGTAAACGAACAATCGATGTATGAGTTGAGCGGCGTGTGGCGTCGGCATATTGAATGTGTGTGGTCTATCGAGGTACGGACGGTGCCGGATGATTGGTCGCCGGACCTGCAGGATCGGGCTAATCGTGCGGCTGCCCGCGGTGAAGAGCGTGATTATCGTGACTGGGTTCATGCGGCGTATGGAGAAGATCCGCCTGGATGGTGACGCGATGACGCCTGGGCAGTTTCTGTACCGGTATGCGTATGGTGATGACTGGTTCGCGCCGACGTGGTCTGATCCGCTCGATCGGCAAGACAACTGGTCGCCGGATTTGGCCGACCTGGCCGACGAGTGGGCCTCCTGGCAGGAGCAGCTCGAGGAGCGAGCCGAGCTGGAAGCCGAATTGGAGGAGTACCAGCGGCAGATGGAGGCCGCGTACCAACAGCGGCTGTATGAGGAGCAGGAGGCGGCGGAGTGGCGGCGGTCGCAGTGGGCGCCGGTCGACGGAGGCGCGTGGTGGTGACGCGGCAGTTGCTCTGCATACCATTGAAACGTATCGGTCTTCAATTGACGTCCGGCGAAGACGGTGTTCGACGCTGGTGGCGCAGTGCCGTGTATCCTAACGGCTTCGACGAGTACTACGAAGAATCGCAGTATGCGCGGCGCGTGCTGTTCACACCGCTACGGAGACTGCTATGGCCATAGCCGTGCACGGCGCGAGGGCGACGAAGCTGTATCCGCTGGCCGGCAAGTACGGCGGGCACGTCGGCTATCAGTTCGGCAACCGGTGGTATATGGTCGCCTTCGAGCAGCGGCATCGCGGCGACGACTTCGATCTGTACTGGGACGAACCGTCCGCCATGGGCATCGAATTCAGCCTACTATACTGGCACTTAGGGTGATGGCTATTCCTGCGGATTTTCTGAGGCTAGCCGAGGCGCGTTACCCGGCCTTCGTGTTCACCGGCGAGAGCTGGGTGCTGATGGCCGGGGAGCGCCAGGTCAACACCCGTGATGAGTACTGGGACGAATCGTATCACGGCTTGCGTGTTGTCTACGTGCTACGGGAGTGTTATGAAGTCTGAGTTCTACATCCAACATGAGACGAACCCGTGGTCGGTGATCGTGTTCTCGTACGACTTTGAACGGTCGTTCTTCGGCGAGGTCGATCTGTACTGGGATGAGCCGCCGACCGACGAATACCCGTTTTGGGCTATTACGTTCATCGGGAACAATGCCTGGCGTTGGGATGAAATAGAAAATGACTACCGGCCGCTTATTCATGCCGGGTATCTAACACACTATGGCCGGATCCAGATCGACCGCCTATTGCACGTATCGCCACCTATGGTAGACTACAGCCTGTGATCTGCCCGACATGCTACCAGCGGTGTTATGTGCTGCCCGACGAGACAACCCGGAGCGTGTTCTTCCGGCACCCGGACGGCTTGCTGCTCGTCCGCACCTATACCTGCCGCGACTGTGCCGAAGAGTACTCATTTGCCCAAGGAGGACCGCCGCGTGCCGAAAGCGAAACCGAAAACGTTACCTGGCATTAGGACGACTGATTGGCCGACGTTGCCGCGTGTCGACGTGCAGGCCGTGCGTACCAAGTCGAGGCGGTGGCGCACCGTCGGCGTGCCGTGCCCGCAGTGCCGACGTTTGCTCGACGTCAGCGTCCGGCAGTTTATTGTACGGCATGACGGTACCTTGGAGAGCGATCGAAGTCTGATGTGTGCAGACGACGATCTGTATGTGCCGGTCGACGGTTGCGGCGCCACGTTTCCAGTGCAGGTGCGATGGGACGGCCACGCGGGGTAGGACGGCCGCCGGTCGTCACTTCGACAGCCGGCCGGACTGTTCAGAAGTTCGTCGCTCCCGGCTGGGTCACCCTCGACGACGCAGCCCGCATGCTCGGTCACCCTTATACACGAGAGGCGTATCGATGGCTCATTCGACGAATCGAAAAACACGGACTGCAAGCGGGCCTGCGCAAACGGTGGCTGGCCAAGCCGTACCGCCGCCTGGACGGCCTGACGGTGAACATCCGCTGGTGGGAGGTCTCACTGCCGACGGTTGCCCGATTGCTGAACGCGCAATTGCGGGACCAGTGGACGAAGGAGAGCCGGCGCCTCCGACTGGGCTTACGCCACAGCGCGCTCCCGCGTTACCGACCACCGACCTCGGCGGCGCAAGCACGTCGGCGGTGCTCAAGCGGTACGCGACCGACGCCGTCGCGGTGATGTTTGACTGCATTAATCAGTTGCGCGAGGATGCGACGGCGGCGCGTGCCATTCCGACGCCGCAAGGGCTGGCCGTCGCCGCGATGGCGACCAAGTCGGCCGGATCGCTGGCGAAAGACGTCATTACGTTCACGGTCGGCCACAAGCTGGACGTACATGTGAGCATCAAGAGCCAGGAAGATGTGCCGCGCTGGGACAGCCTGCCTGTCGCCGTGCGAGCCAAGTTTGAGCAGGCGATCGGCGAGGCGACCGACAGCGCCTGGGAGGCGCCGACCAATGAGTGAATTTACGATACCGCCACCGCCCGTTCCGGGCTTTGGCCCAGCCGAGCCGATCCTTGAGCAGTTCCGGCTGACGCCGTTCGCCAAAATGACGCAGGCTGGCGCGCAGCACGCGGCCGGCACCGTCGCCAACGACCTCCAACCGGTGCTCGACGTCGCGAACGACCCACGTAACGCTTGGATCGGCACAAACCCGGTCGGGCGCGGCGCGATCGAAGGCCTCGCCGCCCTGAAAGCCGTGCTCGGCATTTTTGCCGGTCCGAAGGCTGCGACCGCCAACCTGGCGAAGCTCGCCGAGGCGCAGGCGCTGCAGAAGGCCGGCACGCGTGGCGAAGACATCTGGCACCAGACCGGATGGTTTCAGGCGCCGGACGAAGGCTGGCGATTTGAGATCCCGGACGGCTGGGCCAACCTGTCGCCGAGCCTGCCAAAAAGCGGCAAGAACGTCAGTATCGAACAGCCCTTCTGGCCATTCCAGCAGCAGCAGCCGCTTACCCTCGGCGACACCTTGAACCACGAAGCGCTGTATCAGGCGTATCCGCAGTTGAAGGACATTCCGGTGCGCGGCTTGCAGGGCGGCACCGGCCTGGCCGGTGGCTTCGACCCTGCGACGCGCCAAATGCATCTGGCGACCAACACCCCGAGCGAGATGCGTGACACTGCGTTGCATGAGACGCAGCACGCTGTCCAGCAGATCGAAGGCATGGCAGAGGGTGGCAGTCCAGCGTCGTACCTGCCGGCCGGTTTCCACGACATGACAGCAGAGGTCGCAGAGCGCGGCAAACGTCTCGAAGCGCAATTTGCTCAAGACATCCCTGGGTTTGATCCACACGAAGTGCAGATGCGTTTGCATTTTGGCATCACCTCGTCGGGCAGCCAGGCTGAAGACGCGATGTTTGCCGCCTTTGAGCGACATCCCGCCGCCGCAGCTTACCAAGAACTGCTCGACAGGCAGCGCGCATTGATCCGGCAGTATCACGACGCCATTGACGAGTACAAACGCCTTGCCGGCGAAACGGAGGCGCGGCTCGTCGAACACCGCAGCAATAACCTCGGTCCGCCGATGCCTCAGTCGTACCCGCCGTCAGAGTACGACGTGCCGCCGGCTATGCAGACCATTCGCCGTACCACGAAAGGACAACCGTAATGGGACACAGCTTGACCGGCGCGATCGACGGCCTGCCTGTCATCGAAGGCCGCGCCGATGAATTTAGCCGGGAGTGGCGCGCCGCCGACCGGCGTGACCGCGTCGTCCTGCCCGACAAACGGCCGGCCGTGCTCTGCCATACCGATCTCGGCGACCTGTTCTTCACGATCCACCCCGAGGCCTGGGACCGTATGCGCCGACTGCCGCGCAACCGCGCCATCATCGCCAACCGCACACGCCTGTGTGAGTTTTGCAGTAGCGAACTGCGCTGTTGGAAGGACGACCGCGAATTTTGGTACTTCCACTGCCCGTCTTGCACCAGTACTGAAGTCCACAGCAAAAACCTGGCGAAATGAACGTCACTGTACCACCATTGACACCTGACGAATGCGAAGAAGCCGACGCGCGAGCGCT
>CAZNSL010000512.1:0-4923 GCA_964574975.1 uncultured Alcaligenaceae bacterium
ACTACCCACCGTTGCCCGAGGCCGCGCCGCTGGAGGCAGTGGGCGAGGTGGTCCTGGTCCTTGGTGTACAGCCCCCGTCCGGTCAGCCTGCGGCGGACCAGGCCGGCGACAAAGTCGAATAGTGGGATGGTCAGTAGCGCAGTCGGTGCCGCCAGCGTGACGGCCGTCGGCCCCTTGACGGCACTGGCGGTGGCCAGGACGCCGACGATCAGGCCGACGAGCATGCTGCCAGCACTGCCGAGCCGCACCGTGGCCGGCGGCCACGCCGACCGCAACAGGCCGCACAGTCCACCGGCGGTCGCGGCGGCAGCAGCGGCGGCGGCCGGCTGGCCGTGCAGGTGAGCCATCAGCGCCATCGCGGCAGCGACGATGACGCCCAGGCACGTCACCAGCCCGTCCATCTGGTCGAGGCTGCGGAAGGCGTTGACGGCGGCGAGCAACAGCGCGCCGGCCACCACCTTACCCCACGTCCCGAGTTCGACCTGCTGGCCGAAGACGCGGAACTCCGGCACGGTCAGGTCGCAAGCCAGCACGACGCCGACGGCCAGGCCCTGGCCGAGTAGCATCTGCCGCCCGCGCAGGGTACGGCGGTCGTTGACTTCGCCGACGACCCAGAGGACGGCGCAGCCGCCGACCAGGGCAACGGCTCGGGCGCGCAGGACCGGGTCGTGTCCCCAGGTGCCGGCGTAGAGGGCACCAAGAGGAAGGAACATCCCCATTAGCACGACGCCGCCGACGGGCGGCACGTCGCGCCGCGGGTCCAGGCGGCGGACCACTGCGCGCGCAACCGGCGTCAGCACAAGGCCGGCGAGCAGGCAGACCGTGAAGGGGAGGACGATGTCGTACATGGGGGCGCACCGGACGGACTCCGTCCCCGTCGGTTGCGCGGGCTGCGAACCAAATGGCCGGTGAGGGCCGATCCCGACGAATTCCCGTGCTTGGGCCTGGCATCTCCTTCAGCTTCCGGTGCTGCCGTCGCGAACTGGAGTCAACGCGAACCGACGCCGAACGATCCGGTCGTCGGAACTGAAGCGACTCCGGACAGTCCTCCTGGAGGCCGACCGCTTGCGCAGCCTGCCCGCCGGGGCGTACGAGACCATGTCAACTGGCGCGGGAGGAATCTACAAACCATTTACGGCACGCGGTTCGTCGCGGCTAGCAGGCGCAGAGATTCTCTGCCTCACGCCCCGCGCGGCTCGATGGAGCTACTTGCCGCCGTCCGGGGTTTTGCCCAGGTCGATGAACCGGAACCCGTCCGCCTCCGACCATCCGATCAGGCGACCATCGTGCGCGACTGCGGGCTTGGCCGTGCGCGCCGGGCGCTTCAGGGTCAGGACAATCTCGCCACTGTCGGCGTCGAACAGACGCACGTCGCTCTGCGGGCCAGTGGCCACGACGCGCCGGCCGTCCGGCGTGAACGCCAGGCCCGCGATGTAGTTCTGGAACGGGCCGGCGTCGAACACTGCCTTGCCCTCCGCGACATCGAACAGCGACAGGAACCGGTTGACGTTCCCGCGCGGGGCACTGGCGATCCGCTTCCCGTCGGGGCTAAACGCCAGGCCCATCGTGTACGAGGCGTGCCGAATGGCCTTCGTCTTCGCGCCCGTTTTGGCGTCGTACAACACGACATCGAACATGCCGCCGGTCGCCACCAGGTCGCCCTTCGGGCTAAAGGCCAGCCCCTCGCCGAAGTTGTACCGCTCGCCGACGGCGGCAACCTTTTTCGGCCGGTTGTCGGCGAGCGACCAGAGTTCGAGAGCGGTCTTGGCCTCGGCCACGATGGTGGACCCGGCCGGGGCAACGGCCAGTTCGCGCACCGGCCAGTTTGCCCCCAGCGACACGGAGAGGCGAACAGTCCACGTCGCCGTGTCCCAGACCATGACCTCGCCGTTGGCGTGTCCCGCGGCAAACGTCTTACCGTCGTGGCTGAACGCCCCCGACCAGATCGGGGCCTTGAGCGGGTACGGCATCACCTTCGGCGGCGCGTTGAGTGCGGACAGGTCGTGAACCCGCACGCTCCCGTCGCGGCAGATGAACGCCAGATGCCGGTCGGCCTCGTTCAGCACCCCGTATCGCGCATCCTCTTTGGGCGCTGGGACCGTGCGAACGAGGTCGGGTGCGGCTTTCTGGGCACCCACGGCCTGGGCGCGGGCGAGGAGGTAGTGGTACTCGAAACCGCGCAGCGCCTTGTCCGTCGCTTCCAGGCGCTGCCGGCCCTCGGCCGAGCGGCCGGCGTCCAGGTCCACCTGAGCCTGAGCGATGGCGCGGGCGTAGTCCTGGACGGCTTTGTTGACGGGCTTTGCCTCCTGGGCGGTCGCGCACGCCGCCGACGCGAGGAACACGAGCCACGCGAAATGTGTCGAGGTCATCGCGATGATTCCAAGGAAGATAGGTCGTCGAACGGTGATTGTAACCAGCCCGACCCCGAAAGGTATCCCCGTGGTTCGGTGCCGCCGCGGGTTGCTCCCGAACGGCACGCGCTTTATACTTCCCCGGTCATGACCACCTTCCGCCGATTCGCGACCCCGATTACCGCCGCGCAGGGAGTGCGCTGCCGCGTACGGGACTGATCCACACCGCGTCGCCTGTTGCCATCCACCGCGAATCGAAGAGATCGACATGAGCCGCGTCTTCGTCTACGACACCACCTTGCGCGACGGCAGCCAGGGCGAGGGTGTCAACTTCTCCCTGGCCGACAAGCTCCTCGTCACCCGGAAACTCGACGAGCTGGGCGTCGACTTCATCGAGGGCGGTTACCCCCTCTCGAACCCCAAGGACTTCGAGTACTTCCGCGAGGTTAAGTCGCTCGCGCTCAAGCACGCCAAGGTCGCCGCGTTCGGCATGACCCGCCGGAAGAATGCGAGGACCGAGGACGATGCCTGCCTCAAGGCGCTGCTCGACGCCGAAACGCCCGTCGTCACCATCGTCGGCAAGACGTGGGATTTGCACGTCGCCGAAATCCTGGGCACGACGCTCGACGAGAACTTGCGGATGATCGCCGATTCGGTGGCGTTCTGCCGGGCCGCCGGCCGCACCGTCTTCTACGACGCCGAACACTTCTTCGACGGCTACGCCGCCAACGCCGACTACAGCCTGGCCACACTGCGAGCCGCCGCCGACGCGGGGGCCGAGGTCGTCGTCCTCTGCGACACCAACGGCGGCTCGCTGCCCGATCGCATCGCCGCGGCTACGGCCGCGGTCGGCCGGGCCGTGCGTTGCGGGGTCGGCATCCACACCCACAACGACGGCGATCTGGCCATCGCCAACGCGCTCGCCGCCGTTGCGCAGGGCGCGACGCAGGTGCAGGGCACCGTTAACGGCATCGGCGAGCGCTGCGGCAACGCGGACCTCGTCAGCGTCGTTGCCAACCTGGCGCTCAAACTCGGCCGCGACGTCCTTCGGCCGGATAGCCTGCCGCGGCTCACGGAGCTATCGCGCTACGTTTACGAAGTGGCGAACATGAACTTCCGCAACGGCCAGCCGTTCGTCGGCGCGAGTGCCTTCGCCCACAAGGGTGGCATGCACACGCACGCGGTCGCCAAACTCGCGGCGAGCTACGAACACGTCGACCCGACAGCGGTCGGCAACGAGCGGCGAATGCTCGTCAGCGAGTTGTCGGGCCAATCGACGATCCTGGCGAAGACGACGAAGTACGCCGTCGGCCACGACAAGGCGCTGATGGCCAAAATCCTCAATCGCGTGCAGGACCTGGAACACGCCGGCTACGAGTTCGAGGCGGCGGAGGCGTCGTTCGACTTGCTGGTCAAAAAGGAGGCCGGACTGTACGCGCCGTGGTTCGAGCGGCTCGGCTACCGAGTCAACATTGAAGCGGCGGCGGGCGGGGAACCGGCGACCGAGGCGACGGTCAAGGTGCGCGTCGGCAGCGAAGTCGAACACACGGTGTGCGAGGGCGACGGCCCGGTGCATGCCCTCGACGGCGCGGGGCGCAGGGCGCTGGCCGGTTACTTCCCGCGGCTGGAGGAGATGCAACTCGTCGATTACAAGGTGCGGGTCGTGAACGCTCGCGCGGGCACGGCGGCGCGGGTGCGCGTCGTCATCGAGTCGCGCGACGGCGGCGCGGTGTGGGGCACGGTCGGCGTCAGCGAAAACGTCGTCGAGGCCAGTTGGCTGGCGCTCGCGGACGCAGTCGAGTACAAGCTGTTCAAGGACGCGGAGGCCTGAGGGCCATTTTTGGCAGAATTGCCGGCCGCGCTCGTCTCCCTGGTTGTGAGGACCACCGCTAACGCATCCGGGGACGACCCGTGTACCGCATATCCCTTGCCGCCGTCGCCCTTTTGGCCGCCGCGGCGACTGCCGCCACCCCGCCATCCGGCAACCGCTACGCGGTCGTCGTCGGCGTGAAGGATTACGACCACGTCAAGCTCAAGCCCTTGGCGTTCACCGAGAACGACGCAACCGCCCTCGCCACCGAGTTGCGCAAGGCCAAATACTCCGTCGCCCTGCTCACCGACGCCGCCGCCGAGAACGACCCGCGCAACGCGCCGACCCTGACCAACGTGCGCAGACGGCTCAGTGCCATCCTCGTGCGCTGCAAGCGCTACGATACGGTGATGGTCGCACTGGCCGGCCACGGCCTCCAGTTCGACGGCAAGAAGGACAGCTACTTTTGCCCCAAGGACGCCAACCCGTCCAACCCGCGGACGCTCGTGTCGCTGACGGAGCTATACCGCGAACTCGACAACTGCGGCGCGGGCGTGAAGATGCTTCTCGTGGACGCCTGCCGCGACGACCCTGTCGCCGGTGCCAGCCGCGGCGTAGACGGCAACACGGCCCCGCGGCCGCCGCGCGGCGTGGCCGCCCTGTTCAGTTGCTCGGCCGGGCAGCGGGCGTTCGAGCACCCGAAGCTGAAGCACGGCGTCTTCTTCCATTACGTCCTGGCGGGCCTGCGCGAGCCGGCCACGC
>CAZNSL010000513.1:0-4917 GCA_964574975.1 uncultured Alcaligenaceae bacterium
GCCAGCGGATCGCACTGACGGGTACGGTGTCGGATCGCAAGGACCACGACAAGCTGATCGACCTGTTCGTGGCGATGAAGCTGTACGAGTTGACGAACGCGATTAGGGTGCCGTAACCCTCGGCTCCTCGTTCCCAGGCTCTGCCTGGGAACGCACTTCTGGCGAGGCTCCGCCGCGCGGGCGGCGGAGCCTCCGAGGCAGGGCGTTCCCAGGCAGAGCCTGGGAACGAGGGGCGAGTCACTCTCCCGCCAGCGGCAGCGGCGCACTGCGGTCGGGCAGCGGCGGCGGCAGGTAGTCGTTGCCCGACAGTTCCAGCACCATCCGCCAGTTGCGCAGCGGTGAATGGCCGACCGCGCCGACGCCTGCCGTGGTCAAGAGATTGTTCTCCAGGTTCAGCCGCAACAGCCCTTTGAGGACGGGCGATGCCGCCAGGGCGAACGCCCCCTCGTCGTCGATCAGGTTTTCCGACAGATCCAGCTCGCGCAGGTTCGGCAGGTCGGAAGCCGCCAGCGCGACCAGGCCGTCCGAGTCGATGCGGTTGCCCGCGAGCTTCAGGACGCGGATCGCTCGCAAGTGGCGGTCGGCCACCAGCGCCCGGACGCCCACGGAGGTCGTCTGCGTCCGCGACAGGTCAAGCGTCGTGGACCGCGCCAGAAGCGGCGAGCCGGCCAGCAGTCGCGCTGCCACATCGCCGCACGGGTTGCCGATCACCCGCAAGTCGGCCAGCGCCCGCAGCGACCGGCTCTGCGCCAGCGCCCCGACGCCGGGGCCGTCGATGCGGTTGTCCGAGAGGTCGAGCGTCGCCAGCGCCGGCAAGCCACGTGCGCGGGCCAGGAACGCCGCCGAGCGGCCAGTGATCGCCGCCCCGCCGCGCAGGTCGAGGGTGCGCAGGTTCGGCCACGGCCGGGCGAGCAACGCGCGGACACCGAGGTCGGTCAGGCCGTTCTCGCTCAGGTCGAGCGCTTCGAGCTGCGCCAGGTGCGGCGATTGTGCCAGAGCGGCCGCGCCGGTATCGCCGATGCGGTTGCCGTACAGGCCCAGCGTGCGGACCTGCCGCAGCACCGGGACGCTCAGCACACGGTCGAGGTCGCTGCCGACATCGGACAGGTGAAGCGTGCGCAGGTGCCCGGGGTACGCCAGATCGGCAGCGCCGGCGAGAAGGTCGTCGGCCGACAGCGTGAGTTCTTCGACGAAGCCGCGGCGGAAGCCCCAGCCGCGGGCGCGTCCGACGAGCGGCCTCGCCCACGCGGCGGCGTGGGCGTCCAGCAATTGCGCTTCGACGGCTTCGAGGTCGACGCGGCGCGGGTCGTCGGCCGGCAGTCGCGCCAGGGCGCACTGGGTGCGGATCAGAAGGCCGCGCGGGTCGCCGCGGTCGTCGAGCCAGTCGGCGTAGATGAGGCGCGGCGCGTCGTCGGCCGGCGCGGCGGCGAGCAGTCGCAGGAACGCGGCCTCCTCCATGCGGGCGATTGTACACTGCGGAGAACGCTTCTGCGAAGCGGTCGCAGTTCGCCAAGTGGCTTCGGTCGCGGCCGCGCATACATTCACCCGCAGCCGCCCGGGAGGTCGAAGCCATGCATGTTTCCCTCGTCCGCGTCGAGCCGATGACGTCGGCCGTGGTCCGTGCCCGCGCCTCGCTTGCCGAGCTGCCGCGGGTCATCCCCGAGTTGTGCGGCGAGGCGTTCGCCTTCGCCGAACGCGAGGGCCTCGAACCGGGTCGCCAACTGGCGCTGTACCTCAACGATGTCATGGACATCGAGTGCGGCGTCCTGGTCGCACGGCCGTTCTCGGACAGCGGCCGGGTCGTGTGTTCGGCCACGCCGGCCGGGTTGACGGCGCGGTTCGTTCACGTCGGCCCGTACGACGCTCTGCCCGGCGTTCACGAAGCGCTGATGGCCTGGTGCGCCGACAACGGCCACGCACTCGCCGGCCCGTGCTGGGAGTTGTACGGCCACGAGGACGGCGGCTCGCCGCACACCGACGTGTACTACCTGCTGGCCGAGTGAATGGGCAGAGGACATGAAGGATCGCTTCTCCGCCAAGTCCTACGACGCCATCGTCGTCGGCTCCGGCCCCAATGGACTGGCGGCCGCCGTCGAGATCGCCCGCGCCCAACGTTCCGTCGTCGTCGTCGAGGCCGCGGACACCTACGGCGGCGGGGCGAGTTCGGCCGAGCTGACGCTGCCGGGCTACGTCCACGACATTTGCTCGGCGATCCATCCGATGGGCCTCGGCTCGCCGTTCTTCCGCACCGCGCCGCTCGCCGACCACGGCCTCGAATGGATCCACCCCGACGCGCCGCTCGCCCACCCGCTCGACGACGGCACGGCGGCGATCCTCGAACGCTCCGTGGACGCCACGGCCGAGGCGCTCGGCCCCGACGCGGCATCGTACCGCCGCATGTTCGGTTCGCTGACGCGTAACGGCCTGGCACTCCTTGAGGACGCACTGGCCCCGCTCGGCATCCCGAAGCACCCGTTCGTCCTGTCGGGCTTCGGTCTGCGGGCGATCCGCTCCGCGCAGAGCCTCGCCGACGGCTGGTTCACCGGGCCACACGTGCGGGCCCTGTTCGCCGGCATCGCGGCCCACTCGATCCTGCCGCTCGACCGGCCGCTGACGGCCGCGGCCGCGCTCTTGCTCGGCACGGCCGCTCACGCCGTCGGCTGGCCGATGCCGCGCGGCGGGGCCCAGCGCATCTCGGACGCACTCGTCCGTTACCTGCGCTCCCTCGGCGGCGAAGTCGTCACCGGCTGTCGCGTCGATTCGCTCGCCGAGCTACCGCCGGCGAAGGCGTACCTGTTCGACACCTCGCCTCGGACGGTGGCCCGCGTCTGCGGCGACCGGCTACCGGCGCGCTACCGCGCCAAGCTCGAACGCTTCCGCTACGGCCCCGGCGTCTTCAAGCTCGACTGGGCGCTCGCCGGGCCAATTCCGTGGACGGCCGAGGCGTGTCGCCGGGCCGGGACCGTCCACCTGGGCGGCACGTTCGAGGAGATCGCCGCTGGCGAAGCGGCCGTCTGGCGCGGCGAACACCCGGAGCGGCCCTACGTTCTGCTCGCACAGCAAAGCCTGTTCGATCCCAGCCGGGCACCGGCCGGCAAGCACACCGGCTGGGCGTACTGCCACGTGCCGAACGGTTCCACGTTCGACTCGACGAACGCCATCGAGCAGCAGGTGGAGCGGTTCGCACCGGGGTTCCGCGACCTGATCCTGGCGCGAGCCGTGCGGACGCCGGCCGACTTCGAGCGGCACAACGCCAACCTCATCGGCGGCGACGTCACCGGCGGCGTCATGGACCTGCGACAACTCTTCACTCGGCCGGTCGCGCGCATCAACCCGTACACGACGCCGGCGCGAGACGTGTTCATCTGTTCGGCATCGACGCCGCCGGGCGGCGGCGTCCACGGCATGTGCGGCGTCTTTGCCGCGCGGGCGGCTCTGTGCGGCGTGCTGGCGTGACCCGGCTCGATAGAATCGTCCGGGGAGGACTTCTCGTGCTTCTCGTCGGCGATTCACCGCGACTGCCCGACCGCCGCGCCGCGCTGCAAGTCGGCGCGAGCCTGGCGCTCGGCCTGTCGTGGGCCGACCGGCTGCGAGCGGCACCCGACAAGGCCAAGTCGATCCTGCTGTTGTGGCTGTGGGGCGGGCCGCCGCACCTCGACACCTTCGACCCCAAGCCCGACGCCCCGCTCGAATTCCGCGGCCCGTTTGCCGCGATCCCGACGCGCACGCCGGGCCTGCGGTTCTCGGAGCTGTTCCCGCAGCTCGCCGCCCTGTCGCACCGCTTTGCCGTCATCCGCTCGCTGCACGCGCAGTCGAACGATCACGGCGTCGCCGGCACCATCGGCCTGACCGGCAGTATGTCCGGGGCGGTGGACCTCGGCGGCAAGTTCGTCGCCGGCACCGCTCGCCCGGCCGTTGGCTCCGTCGTGGCGCGGACGCGCCCCGGCCGCGGCGGGTTGCCGCCGTTCTGCGTCGTCGGCGGCCGTCTGCACCAGGGCAAGAAGGTCATTGCCGGCGAGGGCGGCGGCCACCTCGGCCCGGCCGCGGAACCGTTCCGCCTCGAAGTCGGCCGCGGCGCGAGCGCGCCTGCCCTGCGGCTACCGCCGGACCTGACGCCGGAACGTCTGGCCGACCGTCGCCGGCTGCTCGCGGCCTTCGATAACGTCGAACGCGCCGCCGACGGCTTCGCCGAGAACCGCCGGCGAGCGCTCGACCTGCTGACGACGCCGGCCGCCCGCGCCGCGTTCGACCTGGGGCAAGAACCCGACGCGGTGAGGCAGCGCTACGGCCTGACGCGCTTCGGTCAGTCGTGTTTGCTCGCGCGGCGGCTGATCGAGCGCGGTGTGCCGTTCGTCCAGGTCAACTGGAGCGACCACGTCGAGGCGGAGGAGGACGCCGGCGACGGCGGCTGGGACCACCACTACCGCAACTTCCAACTGATGCAGGACCGCCACGGCCCCTGGCTCGACGCCTCACTGTCGGCGCTGTTGACCGACCTCGCCGAGCGCGGGTTACTCGATTCGACGCTGGTGCTGGCCCTCGGCGAGTTCGGCCGCAGCCCGAAGGTGAACGAGAAGGCCGGCCGCGAACATTGGCCGCAGTGCTACAGCGCGCTCGCGGCTGGCGGCGGTGTCGAGGGCGGTCGCGTCATCGGCGCGAGCGACGCGAAGGGCGAACGACCGGCCGACACGCCGTTGACGCCGGGCGACATCGCGGCCACCTGCTACCACGTCGCCGGCCTGACCAGCGAACGGGCGGCGACGCTCGGCCTGACGTCACCGGGACGCGTCATCGAGGAACTGTTCTGAGGTGGCCATCGTGGCTCAGCCTTTGCGAAGGGTGGGACCAGTGGAGCGCGTCCCACCGCGAGCGCTAGCCGCTGAGCGTTCCCGGTGGGACGCGCCAAGCTCGGCCCAC
>CAZNSL010000514.1:0-4908 GCA_964574975.1 uncultured Alcaligenaceae bacterium
CGACGTTGGTCATCACGCGCCGCGTGATCTCCATCGTCACCAGCGGATACGCGTAGACGTAGGCGTCGATCGCGATCTCGCGCGCCTCGAGCTCCTTCGCCGCGCTCTCGGCGACGGCCTTCGCTTCGGCCGCAGCCTTCTCGACGGACTTCTCGACCTTGGGCGCCTCCGACTTGCCGCACGCCGACAGGCCGACCGCCAGCACCGATGCGGCCAGCACGCTCCAGAACCTTGCAGTCATCATGACGTCGATCCTCTCCGAGGGGTGCGGCAGGCCGGCCCGGAGACGTCCCGGACCCCTGCCGCGCAGCCCGCGAATGTACCAGCGAGCGGTCGAATCGCGTTGACATCACGCGCCTCGAATTTGCATTTTGGGACGCGCGTGTGGCACTCTTGCGCACCGTCTTCTTCCCATCCACGGCTCCCCGATGCTCGCGCCTGCGAAGGTTCCCAACCGCGTGATCCGGGTCGGCGGCGCCGCCGCGCTCATTCCGTTGCTGGTCCGGCACGGCGTCGATCCCGGCCCCTTGCTGGCCGAGGTGGGTCTGTCAGTGCCGGTTTTCGCGAACCCGGACCACGTGGTGCCGTTCGCGGCGCTGTGCCGTGTCGTGGCGCTGGCCGCGGAACGCGCGCACCTGCCGGACATCGGGCTGCGCGCCTGCACGCAGACCGGCCTGCGGTCGCTGGGCACCGTCGGCTACCTGGTCGCGCATTCGGATACCGTCGAGCGCGGCCTCGGCGCGCTGCAGGAATACCTGTACGTCCACGACCAGGCCGCCACGTCCTGGGTCGCGCGCGAGGGCGCGACGGCGTTCCTGGGCTACGAGATCCTTGACGACGACGTTCCGGGCGCCGACCAGGTGACGTTCGGCGCGCTCGCCATTGCCGCCAACATCATGCGGGAACTGTGCGGCACCGAGTTTCGCCTGCAGGAGGTGTCCATCGCGTACGTGGCGCCGGCCCGGACGTCGCTGTTCCGCTCGTTCTTCGCGGCACCGGTGCGCTTCGGCGCCGAGCGCAGTGCCCTTGCCTTCGACGCGCGCTGGCTCGCGACGCCCGTTCCCGACGCGGACCCGTACCTGCGCCAGGTACTGACCGAGCGGATCCAGGAAGAACTGGCGGTCGCCGGCGAGTCGGCGCTGGAGCGCATCCGGAGGGTCGTGCGTTCACTCGTCGCCGGCGGCAAGTTCGGCGTCGCCGACGCGGCGGCCGCATTCGCCGTGGATCGCCGCACGCTCGCGCGCTGGCTCGCCGGGCACGGGACGAGCTTTCGCGAAGTCCTCGACGACGCGCGTCACGCGTCTGCGGCCCGGCTGCTGCGATCGTCGGACCTGCCGGTCGCGGCGATCGCGGCCCGGCTCGGGTACGCGGACACCGCCGCGTTCAGCCGCGCGTTCCGGCGCTGGACCGGCACCACGCCGCGCGCGTGCCGACGTCCGGCGTGAGCGTGCGCCCAGGAAATGCGCAAGGCGTCCGCCGCCTGCACGGCGATCCCGCCCTGCGCGAGAGCACCGCAGGACAACCTCGTCGTGCCCGGACCCCGACACGGCAAGAGGGACGCGCCGCGTCCGCGGCGCGATGCACTGCGATTCCCGCCCCGGTCATCAGCGGGCTGGCAAGGGCGCTCCGGTTCACTTGCGACCTTCGGGGCAGCTCCCCCGGCAGGGCGCCCTCGCCCGCCGTCGACCTCAGGCGGTCATTCCCAACTGCGGAAGGCGGTCATTCGCGACCGTCACTCGATTACCCGGTCGGCGCGCAGCAGAACCGACTGCGGGATCGTCACTCCGAGCGCCTTCGCCGTCTTCAGGTTCACCACCAGCTCCAGCTTGGTCGGCTGGTCGACCGGAAGATCGCCGGGTCGCGCACCCTTGAGGATCTTGTCCACGTACGCGGCAGCGCGCCGGAACAAGTCGGCACGGTCTGGCCCATAGGTCACAAGACCGCCGGCGTCCGCGAATTCCGACGACTGGTATATCGAGGGCAAGCGGCTCTTTGCCGCAAAGTCCACGATTCGCCTCAAATTCGTAGAGATCACCGGATCGGGCAGGATGGCAAGCGCGCCGGCGCGCGCCACGATTGCAACTTCGAACGCCTTGTCCAGCTCGCTGGGGCTTCGTGCCTCCAGCGAATGAAGCTGGAGTCCCAGCTGCCTGGCTGGTTGTTGGTTTTCCTTCCAACCGAGTGTCGCGCTGGCGCTCTGTGGATTCCAGAGCACACCCACTCGCGAGAGCTTGGGAACGATCTCCTTGAGCAGCTCCAGCCGTTTCCCGCCTAACGCCTGGAGCATCTGGGACAACCCCGTGACATTGCCGCCCGGCCGCGCCAGGCTTTCAACCAGCCCGTTCGCAACAGGGTCACCCCCGGCCACCATGACGATAGGGATCGTCGTCGTGGCTTTCTTGGCAGCCAGTGCATCGGAAGTGGCGGTAGTGACGATGACGTCGACATCGAGACGGACCAGATCGGCCGCGAGGTCAGGCAGGCGATCGTGGCTGCCCTCCGCATAGCGCTCCTCGATGCTGATGTTCCTTCCCTCGACCCATCCGAGGTCGCGGAGCCCGAGCCGGAACGCAGGGTACGAGCCCGCGTAGACGGAAGGCGAGAATCCCGAGAGCAGTCCTATCCGCCGGACTGATGGCGGCGCCTGCGCGCGTACTGCGCCCGCCCAAGCGAGCGCCCCTGTCCCGAGCGAAACGAGCAACTGCCGCCGCGCGTTCATGTGCACTTGCCGGATGCCATCGCAGTTCCGAACCTAAACGACACCGCTCGGAACGTCAAACGGACGATTGCCGTGCCGCCGCAAGGCTCCTGGCTGCCGGCGCAACTTCGCCTCTGCTTCCGCTGTGCGTGACGCAAGACATCCGCTTGCAGCACTGACTCCGTACATCCGCTTTGCCGGTCCCCGACAAGGGCCGCTGTGCGACACGGGGCAAGGCGCGGCACGCCGGTGCGGAAAGCCTGCGCGCTGCACACGGCTGTGCATCCGTGCCGGACCCGCATTCACGCCACGGACTTGGTCCAGTCCGGCCGGCTCAGCGCATGGGTAGCCAAGGTCTCGCCGTACCACGTCTCCAGCCCGCGATATGACATCCCCAGCCGGTCCATGACCCGCGCCGACGCGATGTTGTCCGGATGCCGAACGGCGATGATCAGAGGGGCCGCAAGGGTGTCGAAGGCGAAGGCGGTCATGCGGGCCGCGGCCTCGCTCGCGAGGCCCAGGTGCCAGAAGTCGGGATGCAGGCGCCACCCGATCTCCAGGGGATTGGATCGCAGGCTTTCGAGGTCGGCCGGCACGACGGCATCGCGCCGCGCGTATTGTATGCAGCCGGCACCGGCGACGCGGCCGCTGGCCGGCTCGATGAACGCCCACCAGCTTGTTCCCAGAACGGCCCAGCAGCGCTGTACGCGCGCAATGGCGGCTGCGGTCTGTTCGCTCGTCTCGGGTCGACCGGTGATGAACTGCATGACCTCCGGCTTCCGGTTCATCTCGTGGAGGCCCTCGCGATGCTTCTCTGCGAATGGCTCCAGGCGCAATCGCTTCGTGTGCAGGATCGTCAATGCATCCTCTCCGGTGACGCCGGCGCGTGGCGAGCGCCGCCGATGTTGCGACAGCGCGCGGCGTCGTCCCCCGTGGCGGCAGGCGGACGGCAACGCCGGCTATCGGCGCGGCGCCGTGTCGATCATGACACCGACGCCGGTACCGATCAGGGCACCGGATACCGGATGTCCGGTGGCGACACCCACGCCGGTGCCGATCAATCCGCCCGCGACCGTCGCGCATCCGGTCAGGCAGGCCAGCGTCGCGGCGGACGCAAGCATCTTCAACGCAGTTTTCATCGCACGTCTCCCACGGGGCTGTGAAGCATGGTCCGGGCCATCTGCGGTGCCGGGCGCCGGTTGTCAGCGACTCATCGCCAAGTGCTCAACGCGTCGCACGGTGCGTGCGCTGACGCGGCGTGCGGGAAGGCCGGGGACGCCCGCGGACGCCGGGCCGCACTCGCGTGCCCGAGGCCCGGGAACGCGAAGCGTATCGAGGCGGTGAACGTCATGCCCGGGAGCGGGAATGACTGGCGTCCCCAGGGGGAGGCCTCGCTATTCCCACCTTATTCGTCAATGGGTTATTGAGGCAAATCTAGCCGCTTCGGACGCCACCCGCCAAATTAAACCTCCCGCCCTACACCCTCGAACGGAGCGGTACCGACCCGATACGGTCTCTGACGTTCCCCCCGTTTTCTAGGCCACGGATGGTGAGGCAGTCCGGGGTGTCGAAAGTGTAGCGGCTTGCAAGGCTTGGCGGCGATAGGCTTCCGGCGTCAGCTTGCCGAGCGGGCCGTGTGGCCGCACGGTGTTGTAGTCGATGCGCCATGCCTCGAGCTTGGCGCGGGCATCGTCGAGATCGGCGAACCAGTGCAGATTCAGGCATTCGGCGCGCAGGCGACCGTTGAACGATTCCACGAAAGCGTTCTGGGTGGGCTTGCCCGGTGCGATGAAGTGCAGGTGCACGCCGCGTTGGTACGCCCAGTCCAGCATCGCCCGGCTGGTGAACTCGGTACCGTTGTCGACCACGATGGTCCGCGGCAAGCCGGTCGCTTCGCGCAGTTGCTCCAGCACGTCGGCGACATGGCGGCCGGTCAGACTCACCCCTGGCTCCAGTCGTGGGCTCGACCGATCGAAGTCATCGACGATGGTCAGAATGCGGAATCGGCGTCCGCTGGCGAAGGCGTCGGACACGAAGTCCATCGACCATCGTTCCAGCGGGCGCGTCGGCACCGCGATCGGCCGCGGCGCCGGCTGGCACTTGCGGCGCTTGCGCCGCCGAAATTGCACCTGCAAGCGTTCCAAGGCATAGAGTCGCTCCGCCCGCTTGTGATTCAGGTTCGGAAACTCGCGGCGCAGCAGCAGCGTGAG
>CAZNSL010000515.1:0-4903 GCA_964574975.1 uncultured Alcaligenaceae bacterium
ATGCCGCTCTCCATCTCGGCGATCGTCGGCTTCATCGCGCTATCTGGCGTGGCGGTCCTCGACGACATGATTCTCGTGAGCTACGTCCGGCAACTCCGCCGCAAGGGGCTTTCGGTCCACGACGCGGTGCGGCAGGCGGCCGTCACGCGGCTGCGGCCTGTATTGATGACGACCCTGGTGGCGAGCCTCGGCTTCTTGCCGATGGCGCTCTCGACGGGCCAGGGGGCTGAGGTGCAGCGGCCCTTGGCGACGGTGGTGATCGGCGGGGTTATTGGGGCGATGGTGATGTCGCTGTTGGTGTTGCGCGTCTTGTACCTGTTCTTCGACGCGATCGCCCACGGCCTGCACTGGTTCTTCGTGAAGGTGTTGCGGTTCAACGACGACGCCGTGGCGGGCCTGCTCGGCCTGACCGACGACGGCGACGGCGAGGAGGAAGGGGTCGCCGGGGTCCAGACGCGGAACGGTTCCGCGGTCCCGGCGCGACTGACCCACGTGTGAGGAGGAGACGATGACGAGACTGCTGACGCGGGCCGGTGCTGGGCTGTGCCTGGCCCTGTTCGCCGCCGGGTGTGCCGGCGACGCGACCAAGCCGAAGGCCGACGCCAAGAAACCGACCGAGGTCGCCGAGGCGTCCAAGCACAGCGGCTGGTGGTGCGACGAGCACGGCATTCCCGAGGAGGAGTGCAGCATGTGTTCGGCCAAGGTGGCGAAGGAGTGCAAGGCCAAGGGCGATTGGTGCGAGAAGCACGACCGCGCCAAGAGCCAGTGCTTCCTCTGCGACCCGTCGCTGAAGGAGAAGTTCGCCGCCAAGTACCGGGCCAAGTACGGCAAGGAGCCGCCGGCCCTCGAGGACGACGAGAAGGCGAAGAAGGGCGACGCGCCGCCCGCGAAGCAGTAACCCGCCTGACGCCCGAGGATCGACCCGACCCGGCCGGCTCCCCGCGAGCCGGCCGGTGCTCGGGGCGCGGGCAAGAAAGCCGACGATGGCGACCGTTTCGCATTTCGACGCCGACCGCGTTGCCCTGCCCGTGCCTCCCATTCTTCGCCGCAGGCTTAGACGGATGAGTTTCGCCGACCCTCACGGTCGCGGCGATGAACTGCGTTGCGGGCCATCGCTCGAGGCGCAAGTTTGAATGTCGGGCGCGCTTACCCGTCAGAGGATGAGGCGGGGGCGTTTGGAACCGCCTCCGCAGTCGGGCGAGGGATCGCCGCAGTCACGTGAGGAGACGGCGATGAAAGCGGCAATCTTGGGGATCGGCCTCGGAGCGGCGGCCCTGCTAGGCACGGCCTCGCCTGCGCGTGCCGGCGACGACCATCACCACGGCCACTACCGCGGCTACACCGGCAGTTACTCCGGATACAACGGCGGCTACTCCGGTTATTCCCGGTCTCCGTCGTTCGGGTTCAGCGCGACCTACGCTCCCGGCTACGGCTTGGGTATCGGAGTCGGCAGCTACTACGGCGTCCCGTCCTACCGGCCGGTGCCGTCGTACGGCGGGTACGGCCCCTACTATCGGCCGTACGGCCACGGCCATCACCATCACGGCCATCACCATCACCACGGCCACTGGTAGCCAGCGCACCGGCCCCGGATGGGCAACCATCCGGGGCCGTGTCGTTGACTTCGAGTCGAAGTTAGTCGTTCTAATCGCTCGGCAGGCCGTCGAAACAGTCTGAATGTTTGGACCGATACGACTTCGCCAGCGACAACACACTCCGACAAATGCGTCCCCCGATACGGGCCGGTAGCCTTCACGGCGTTCGCCGATGGCCGAAACATCGCGGAGCGATATTGCGTACAACAGGGGCAAAAGCTCCCGCCACGGCGTCGTCAGCAGTGCGGAGCCTGGCGAGCCGACAGTTCGAGGAGTTGCGACAATGGTGCGGATCGGGATCGTCGGTTTAGGTTTCATGGGCTGGATCCACTACCTCGCCGTGAAGCAACTGCGTGGCGCAACGCTGACCGCCGTCCAGTCGCGCGACCCGAAGAAACTGGCCGGCGACTGGACGACGATCCGCGGCAACTTCGGGCCGCCCGGCGAACGCGTCGATCTCACCGGCGTCCACGCTCATGCCCGATACGAGGATTTGTTGGCCGACCCCAGCATCGACCTCGTCGATATTTGCACGCCGACGCTCCAGCACGAGGCGATGGCCATTGCCGCACTGAAGGCCGGCAAGCACGTTCTCGTCGAGAAACCGATCGCACTCGAAGCCGACGCCGCCGATCGCATGGTCGCTGCCGCATGCAATGCCGGCAAGTTGCTGATGGTCGGGCACGTCCTGCCGTTCTTCCCCGAATTCGGCTTCGCCCTCGATACCGTGCGTTCGGGCCGTTACGGCAAGTTGCTGAGCGCTCAGTTCAAGCGTGTGATTGCCCGACCCGACTGGTCGGCCGCCCACGTCGATGTGGCCCAAACGGGCGGCCCGGCTATCGACCTGCACGTCCACGACACGCATTTTATTCGCCTGCTGTGCGGCATGCCCGGCCACGTCTTCGCTACCGGCCACGTCGAGGGCGACGCCGTCGTCCACCTCAACGCGCAGTACCTCTACGACAATGGCCCCAGCGTCGCCTGCGCCAGCGGGGCGCTGGCCCAGAAGGGCCGGCCGTTCGTCCACGGCTACGAAATCTACCTCGAAGGCGCGACGCTCGTCCACGAGTCGGGCGTGCAGCCGCCGACCGTCCTCACCGCCGATGGACAGACGACGCAGCCCGTCCTCGGCAGCGGCGGGCCGGTCGAATCGTTCGCAGCCGAGTTGCAGGCGGCCGTGGACGGCGTTTCCACCAGCCAGGCCCCCGACGGCCTCAGCGGGCAACTCGCGCGCGATGCACTGGTTCTGTGTCTCCGCGAGATCGAGTCCGTGCGAACCGGAAAAGTTTGCGCCGTTTAACGCCGCGACTGCCCAGCCTGCCTGCATCGACTCCAGCGCGCCGGCGGACCTTGCCGAAGATAACGGCAGTAGCGGTCCTACGGGAAGCACAGGAGTCACATCATGCGAGTGAAACGGCGTAACCTGGGCAGTTGGCTCCTTCTCGCCAGTCTATTCTCCAGCCCCGGTTGCCTGACGCTCGCGCCGCAGTTGCTGGACCTGCCGCCCGAGTGCGTGCAGGCGTGTCGCAGCCTACCGTGCTGTAGCCGTGGCCGGGTATTCGTTTTTCTGATCGATGGCTTCGACCCGCTCGACTGTTGCGGCGTCACTCGCGTACGGCGATCGCTGATCGACCTCGGCTTCATCAAGGTCTACGACGGCCACTTCTACCACGCGGCCTGGTTCGCCGACGAAATGCGCCGCCTACACGCCGAGGAGCCGGACGCGCACTTCGTCGTCGCAGGCTTCTCGACTGGGGCGGAAACGGCTCGGTCGCTGGCCGAATCGGTCGCACCGGACGGCATCACGGTCGATTTGCTCGCGGTCGTGGATGGCCCGCTGTGGACGGCGGTGGACCCGGTCAAGCCGGAGAACGTCGTCCGCGTTATCCACCTGCCGGGCTGCGCCGTGGCCGGCCAACCGCTAGCCGACGAACTCACGGCCATCGCCGGCCTCGTCCCGGTGCCGATGCCGCCGACTCCGCCGGACATCACGGAACTGCCGACGCCGCGACCGGTGGTGCCGCCGACACCCAGTACTCCCGACGCCTGGGATTTCCTCAAACCAGCTACCCAACTCGCCCCACCACCGACGGAACTGCCTATGCCACGGATGGATACGCCGACTCGGAAAAATCTCCCCTAAGCTCTTGATCCGCGAGGTGACAGCGGGTAGTATTACAGAGCCGAGAGACGGGACTGGACTCAAGCTGATTGGGCGACGGCTTTGAGTCTGACGTCTCTCGGTTTTTTTCTTTATAACCACCTCCATGAAGCTGAAGCAGCGGCCCGACGACTTCTTCGTCGAGGAGCTGACCGACGTCACGCCGGGCCGCTCCGGTGCGTTCGCATTCTACCGCCTCGAGAAGCGCGGCTGGACAACACCAGACGCCATCGGCGCGATCCGTCGCCGCTGGGACTTGCACGCCGACAGCGTCGGCTACGGCGGCCTCAAGGATCGGCACGCCCACACCATCCAGTACATCTCGATCCGGCACGGCCCACAACGCGGTTTGGAACACCACGAGGTCAAGCTCGACTACCTCGGCCAGTTGCCGCAGGCCTATGGCTCGCGCGACATCCGCGCCAACGGCTTCCGAGTGACGCTGCGCGACCTGTCGGCCGAGGCAGCGCACCGGGCCGGCCGCGAACTGGCGTCGATCCGCTGCGACGGTGTGCCGAATTACTTCGACGACCAGCGCTTCGGCTCCGTCGGCGACGGCCGCGAGTTCGTCGCCCGGCACTTGGTCCGTGGCGACTTCGAGGCGGCCTTCGCCGCTGGCACGGCCTTCGACGCACCGGCCCTGCCAGGTCGCGCGCGCATATTCGCGCAGTTCCGGGACGAAGACGCGGCAGCCATTGGCGCGGTCATAGACCCAGCCGTCATAAACCGATCGGTCCTGCGCCGAAGCCCCGGCGGCCGAAGCCAACAGGGTCGCGATGACGCAAGCCGGCACTCCGGCTTTTCTCATTGTCGCCTCCCTGGGATTAATTCCATGCCCGAGACTAGAGAACAGCAAGATTACCCCTTGACGTCAACACCAGCGACTCGCGGGCGGCGCCGATCCTTTTCGCGGGACGAAACGCCGTCCAATGTCGTGCGGACGTATCTTCGATCAGGCGACGCAGTGCGCCGGCGCTCAAGCGCCGGCGAGCATCGCCTCGACCGCGCTCTGGACATCAAGGGCCTCGCGAAAACTCGGCAGGCCGTGGGGCCGCCCTTCCACCATCGCCGCGAGCGCATCGAGCTGGGCAAGCCGGCTCCGCTCGCGCCGGTCGTCGGCCGGGCCGAGATCGACCTCGTCCCAGCC
>CAZNSL010000516.1:0-4898 GCA_964574975.1 uncultured Alcaligenaceae bacterium
ACAGGGCGTTGTTGCCGCAGTGGTGGTCGGTATGGTGTCCTCGCTCGGCTGGATTCTCTTGAGCGGTGACACCTTCCGCGACGTGTACGGTCTGCCGCCCGAATCGGCGGTCGTGCCGTTCAGTCAGCCGGGTATCGTAACGATCCCGCTGGGATACGTGACAGTCATCGCGGTGTCGCTGCTGACGCGGCGGTCGCCCTAAGCGGACTTTCGCCACACGACGCCGTCAGCCGCGTTCTCGCCTGCGTGCTTGATGAGCTTGTTCCATATCTCGGCCGCGTCCGGGACGTCGACCCCGGCCTTCTCGAGTTCGTCGAGCAGTTCCGCCGCAGACGCGATCCGCACGTCGGAGTCCGGCCGCAGGCGCGCCAACACGGCCTGGAGCGCGACCGGCAGCGGCTTCGGAGCTTTCGCACCCTTGCGCTTCGGCGTCAGCGCCGCCCAAGCCGCAGCCAACTCGCCGAGTGCGGCCACGTCGCCCTCGACGCTACCCTCGCTGCCGTCGCCGGCTAGCCACGCTGGTTCACCGACGCCGCACAATTTCACCACGCCCTCGGCCGTCAGCACCACCGACTTCGCCGACAGCGACCCGTGAACCAATCCCGCCTGGTGGGCCGTATGCAACCCCAGCGCCGCCTGCGTGACCAGCCGATACCAAACACCGGCTACGGCGACGGCCGCGGGCCACTCGGTACTCGACAGGCCACTGAGCCACTCTTGCACGGCCGCAGGCCGGCCGTTGATTTCCGTCGCCTCGAAGGTCGCCGCCAGATGCGTGTGCCGGACCTCGGCTAAGGCTGCGAAACGCTGACGGAACTCGTCCGGGTGGACGGCGTCGTGCATTTCGGCATCGGACAGGTGCCGCAACAGGGCCGCCCCGCCGCCGTCGGGCCGCTGCGGGTCGAAGACGCGGTAGACGGTCTCGCGCGGCGTCACACGCAGCCGGTCCACGACGCGCAATCGGCCGAGGACCAACGCGTCCAGGTTCCCGGCTTCGATCAGCGCCAGTTGATACAGGGTCAACAGCGGCGCACCGTCGGGCCGACCCGCGAGCAGAACCTGCCTCAGCGTCCGTCGCTGACGGCGGGCTTCGAGCCACAGTGCCGTTAGCGTGTCGGCGTCGATCAGTTCCAAAGACTTGAGCAACTCGCCGAGCTTGCGGTCGCCGGGATCGAGGTCATCGGTGATCGACAACACATCCGCGCTATCGGCAGTCGTGAGGTCGCCAGTGGGTGGAGTCGTATTGGCGACAGACGGCATCGGCACAATCACCGCGTCGCCGCCATCGCCGTTCCGCGATCGTACGGCTTCGCCCGCGCCAGCGAGTTCGCGCATCTTCTTACGATACCACTCGCGCATATCGACGAGGTGCCGCTCGACTTCGCCGCGCCGCTCGACGACGGCCTGTTCCTGCACCTGCAAGTCGGCCGCTTGTTTCGCCAGTTGCTGCGTCGTCTCATCGACTTGTTTCGCGGCGGCGGCGACTTCGGCCTGTTTTCTTTCGAGCCGAGTGCCGTCGTGGGCGATCACCTGTCGCATCTCGACGACTCGGCCTTGCCAGTCGATGAGCTGCTGACGGAACGCCGTCACAGAATGCCGGTGTTCCGTTCTGGCCCGCTGAAGTGCCACCTCCTGCTGCCGAAGCCGCTCGCCCTCGGCCTGCACCTGCGTCCGCAACATCAGGAGATCGTCGTGACTTTGACGAGCGTAGGCGTGCAGTTCCCCCAAGTGTCCGCGGAGTTGCTCGCGGGCCTGCGCCAGCCGCTCCAGGACGGCCGAGCCGCGCAGTTCCAGGTCCGGCAGGGCTTTTTGCACCTCGGCAGCCTCGCGAGCGGCCTGCTCGCGGAACGCATCGAGTTCGTGCTTGAGGCTATCGAGGTCCGTCGCCGTCTGCTTGTAATCGGCCTCGTGCTTCGTCTTCGCCTCGAAATAGGCCTTGCGCTCGGCTGCGAGTGTCTGCCCTGCTTCCTTCAGACGTTGGACGTGCCGCTGAAGCGTTTCCTCGCGGGCGGCCACAGCGGCCGACTCGTCGCGGAGTGCCGCGGCCCGCTGCTCCAATTCGGCCTTCGCCGCCTCGAGCCGAGCTTCGGCCTCGCGCTGGAACGTGCCGACCGACTCGTGCGACTGGCCGACCTGCGCCTCGCGGGCCGTCAGCGTTTGAGCGAGTTCGTCGAGTTGTTTTTGCCGTGCGGCCAGTTCCTCGCCACGGCGACGCAACTGTTCCTGGAGCGCGGCCCGCGTCGTCTCCGATTGCGTCAGGGTCGCGTCGCGATCCTTGATGGCGTTTCGGTCGGCGTCGAGTTTGTGTTGGTGGGCGAAAAGCTGTTCGGCCCGCTCGCGCAACTCGGTGGCCTGCCGGTCGATGTCGGCGGATCGAGCATCGAGTGCTTCAGCCTTCGCCCGTATGCCGGCCTCCGCGGCGTTCAGCCTCTCCTGCATCGCCCGCCTTTGGCCGACGGCCGCCTGGAGGGCGGCGCTGCGTTCCTCGAACAGCTTGCGCTGCTCGGCCTGTGACTGACTCTCGGCATCGACCGTCGTCTTCAATCCCTCGGCCGTCTTTAGCTTCTCGGCCACTTCTCGTTCGGTCGCCTCGTGCTGCGCCCGGCTTTCGGCGAGAGCGGTCGCCTCCTGTCGCACGTCTTCTCGCATCCGCTCCAAACGCGTCCGCAGAGCGGCAAGCATCGCCTGCTGGCCCTCGACGAGTGCCACTCGTTCCGCGAACCGCGCCGCTGCGTCGGAAAGTTCCGCCTCCTTCGCCTTGGCCGCTTCGCGCTCGACGGTCAGTTTCGCTTTCGCTGCATCGAGTTGGCGGGCCTGTTCCTCCATTTCCAGTGTGTCGCGCTGGAGTTGTTCGGCCCCGCGGGTCGCTTCTGCCTCGCGGGCATCGAGTTGTCGCTCTCGCTGCTCCAGCGTTCCCTGGAGGCGGTCGAGCCGAGCCAGGTCGGAGTGGTAGCGAGCTTCCTTCTCGGCGCACTGCTGATCGCGGAGGGCGCATTCGGCCTCGCGCTGAGCGACGCGACGCTCGACCTCACTCGCGGCCTCGGCTCGTCGGCGATCTGCCTCGTCGGCAGCTCGGCGCGCGAGTTCGAACTCCTCGCGTGCGTCGGCCAGAATCTGTTCGCGCTTGTCGAGTTCGGCCAGCCGCGGAGCCGCCTTGGCGCGCTCGGCCTCGAAGGCTCGCTTCGCTTCCTGCACCTTCTGGGCCGCGTTCTGTACCGACTGCTGCAACCCCGCGAGCCGGTCGCGCCGCTCCTGGTAGCGGGCGTACAGGTCACGACGTAGGTCGGTCAGTTCGTTACGGAGTTTGTCGAGCTCCTCCTGCTGGCGAACCATGTCGCCGGCCTGGACCTCCCGCTCGCGGATTTCGCGGTCGATGTCCTCGCGCCGCCGATACCACAGCGCCCGGTCGGCCTCCAACTCTGCGGCCTGTTGATCGAGATCGCGGCGACGGGCATCGACTTCTGTTCGGCCCGAGTCGAACGCCGGCAGCGGTAGGTCGAGCGGCTCGAAGCGGATGCCACCGGAGCGCGCGGCCCCCTGCTCGACGCGGACGGTGATCGTCAGCGTACCGAGCGCGAGCGCGTCGCCGTCGGCAAGCGGCGCGCCCTGTACCGGCTGGCCGTTGAGGAGCAGCGGAACGGCCGGGGCGAGCTTGCGGACGCGCGGACCATCGGGGTTGCGTGTGACGACGCAGACAACAGGTGGCAGGTTGCTGCCGGAAAGTCGCAGGTCGCAGCCGGGTACGCTGCCGATGACGAACTCAGCGCCCGTCACGTCGTAGCTGGCCGGCCGGCCGCTGCCGTGACGCACTTCGAGGCGCACGGCCGGCGATGCATCGAGAGTGGGATCGTGAGCCATCCTGGCGGCACATCCGTGGGTCGAATGTCGAGAGCGTCCCTACTTTCCGCCGCATTGGAACGTATTGCCGTCGGTTTGGGAAGCCCAATCCGGTCCGGATGCCGCTGGCGGCTGGACGTATGGCCGGTTACAATCTCAGCGTCACCCCACTTCGGAGACAACTCCCATGCGCGACCTCGACCGCCGAGCGATGCTCAAGGCGTCCGCAGCATCCGCCGCCGCGTTGACGGCCGGCGACCTCTTCGCCGACGAGCCGGCCAAATCGAAGGGCAACGTCAACCAGTCCGTGTGCCGCTGGTGCTACGGCAGGATCAAACTGGACGAACTGGCACAAAAGTCGAAGGCGATGGGCTACCAGTCGATCGAGTTGCTTAACCCCAATGAGGTGTTAGCCGTCAAGAAACAGGGTCTGACCTGCGCGGTCCTCAACGGCGGGCCGTCCATCGGTATCGTCAACTGTCTCAACCGCACCGAGAACCACGAGAAGAACGTTAAGGACCTGCGGGCGGCCATCGACTTTGCCGCCGCCGAGAAGCTGCCGAACGTCATCTGCTTTTCCGGCAATCGCAAAGGTATGCCCGACGATGTGGGCCTGAAGAACTGCGCTGCCGGCCTGAAGAAGGTCGTCGGCTACGCCGAGCAGAAAAAGGTCATGCTGATCATGGAGTTGCTCAACAGCGCCAAGGACCACAAGGACTACATGTGCGACAAGACCGAGTGGGGCGTTGACCTGTGCAAGGCCGTCGGTTCCGAGCGGTTCAAGTTGCTCTACGACATCTACCACATGGCGGTCATGGGCGAAGACGTGATCGCCATGATCGCGCTGTACCGGGAATACTTGGCGCACTACCACACCGGCGGAGTGCCCGGCCGCAACGAAATCGACGATACGCAAACGCTCGACTACGGTAAGGTGATGCGGGCGATCGTCGCCACTGGATACAAGGGCTTCGTCGGGCAGGAGTTCTTACCGAAGCGCGACCCGATGACCTCGCTGGCAAAGGCGTTTTCGATCTGCGACGTGTGAATCCCACTCACCA
>CAZNSL010000517.1:0-4892 GCA_964574975.1 uncultured Alcaligenaceae bacterium
TGCCTGACGCGGATCTCGACGGAAGCACTGGTGAACGTGACGGCCGGCGGCGGCTCGACCGTGCCGACGTTCGTCGTCGAAGAGCGGTGAACCCCTGGTTCGCCCGCCTGCGCATTCAGGTGGGCTTCGGAAGCGACCGATGAAAGCACCCTCGCTGACCCTCGGCATCGAGGAAGAGTACCAGATCATCGACCCCGAAACGCGGGAGTTGCGCTCGTACATCACGCAACTGCTCGAGCAGGAAGGGACGATGCGCCTCCGCGAGCAGGTCAAGGCGGAGATGCACCAGTCGATGGTCGAGGTCGGCACCGAGATCTGCAAATCGCCGGCCGAGGCCAAGGCGGAATTGATCCGCCTGCGCGGCTACATCATCGACCTGGCGGCTCGGAACGGCCTCGTCATCGCGGCCGCGGGCACGCATCCGTTTTCGTCGTGGATGAAGCAGGAGATCACCCCGTTCGAGCGCTACATCGGCGTCAAGCAGGACATGGCCGACCTGGCGCAGCAACTCTTGATCTTCGGCACGCACGTCCACGTCGGCATCGAGGACCGCGACTTCCTGATCGACGCGATGAACGTCGCACGCTACTTCATGCCGCACGTCCTCTGCCTGGCCGCGTCGTCGCCGTTCTGGGAGGGACGCAATACCGGGCTGAACTCGTACCGCTCGATCATCTTCCGCGCCTTCCCGCGCTCCGGCATCCCGCCGATGTTCGGGTCGTGGTCGGAACTCGCACAACTCGTCGAGACGCTGACCAAGACCTCGTGCATCCCCGACGGGACCAAGCTCTGGTGGGACGTGCGACCGAATTGGCGCTACCCGACGTTGGAGTTCCGCATCTGCGACGTCTGCACCCGCGTCGACGAGGCGATCTGCGTCGCCGCCATCTTCCAGGCGCTGATCGCCAAGCTCTGGAAGCTGCGGCGCGACAATATGACCTTCCGCGTCTACCCGACTTCGCTTATCGAGGAGAACAAGTGGCGAGCCGTGCGCTACGGCCTGGACGGCAAGCTGATGGACCTCGGCAAACAGGAGTCGCTGCCGGCGCGGGCGCTCATCCGCGAGTTCATCGAGTGGTTCCTCGGCGACGTGTTGGACGAGTTGGGCACGCGCAAGGAAGTCGAGTACGCATTCCGCATCCTGGACGAAGGCAACAGCGCGACGCGGCAGGTGCGTGCGTACGAGCAATCGGGCGGCGACCTGAAGGCGGTGGTCGATCACATGGTCCGCGAGACGCGCGAGGGCGTGGTCGAATAAGAAGAAGGATTCACCGCGGAGACCGCGGTGGGCGCGGAGAAAAGGCGGAGGGCAGGAAGTACTTTACTTCGGACTTTCCTCCGCGCCCTCCGCGTTCTCTGCGGTGAATTGCGTTCCTTCGAGACCAAGCCATGCCGATTCCGAAGCGCCGCTCCGCCGGCATTCTGCTGCACCCCACATCCTTGCCCGGCCCCTACGGCGTCGGCGACCTTGGGCCCGTCGCGTTCGCCTGGGTCGATGCGCTCACCAAGGCCAAGCAGTCGTGGTGGCAGGTCTTGCCGCTCGGCCCACCCGGCGCGGGCGATTCACCGTACCAGTGCTTCTCCGCGCTGGCCGGCAACCCGCTCCTGATCAGCCCCGACGAACTCGTTAAGGACGGGTTGATCGCGCCCAGCGACCTCGCCGCCGCGGACTTCGCCCCCGGCCGCGTCGACTACGCGCGCGTCGGCAAGTTCAAGACGTGGTTGCTCGACCGGGCCTGGCAGGCGTTCGAGCACGGCGCTGCGGCCCAACTTCGCGATCGCTTCGAGCACTTCCGCCACGACGAGGCCGGGTGGCTCGATGACTACGCGCTGTTCGCCGCGCTGAAGCAGTCGTCCACCGGATCGTGGCACGACTGGCCAGCCCCGCTGGTGCGCCGCGAGCCGGTCGCGTTGGCCGAAGCGCGCAAGTCGCATGCAGATGCGATCGGTCGGGAGCAACTCGCTCAATTCCTGTTCTTCCGTCAGTGGGATGCGCTACGCCAGCACGCCAACGCCCGCGGCGTGAAACTGTTCGGCGACGCGCCGATCTTCGTCTCCGGCGACTCGGCCGACGTGTGGGCGAACCCGCGACTGTTCCTGCTCGATGCCGACCGCCGGCCGAAGGTCGTCGCCGGGGTGCCGCCCGACTACTTCAGCGCGACCGGCCAACTGTGGGGCAACCCGCTGTACGACTGGAAGGCCCACGCCGCGGAGGGCTTCGCGTGGTGGAAGGCGCGGATGCGGATGGCGCTGCGGCAGGTGGACCTGGTACGGCTCGACCACTTCCGCGGCTTCGAGGCGGCCTGGCACGTCCCGGCTGGCGACGCGACGGCCGTCGGTGGCGCGTGGGTGCCGGGGCCGGGGGCGGCGCTGTTCGAGGCGTTGCGGGCCGACCTCGGCGGGTTGCCGTTGGTCGCCGAGGACCTGGGGCTAATCTCGCGGCCCGTCCACGTCCTGCGCGAGCAGTTCGGCTTACCGGGCATGTACATCTTGCAGTTCGCCTTCGGCGGCGAAGTCGATTTCCGCTTCTTGCCGCACAACCACCGGCAGAACGCCGTCGTCTACACCGGCACCCACGACAACGACACGACGGCCGGTTGGTGGGCGGGTGCCGACGAAGGCACGCGGGCGTTCGTCCGCAAATACTACCCGCACGCCGACGCCGACCCGGTGAACGCGATGATCCGGGCCGCGTGGTCGTCGGTGGCCGACTTCGCGCTGATGCCACTGCAAGACGCGCTGGGCCTGGGCCGTGAGTCGCGGATGAACGTGCCCGGCGTCGCCGACGGCAACTGGTCGTGGCGCTGCACGGAATCGCAGATCACGCCCGCGCTCATCGACGGCTTGGCGGCGTTGACGGAATTGTACAACCGCCACCCCGGCCCCGAGCGCCTCGACGGGGAGTGACGCCGTTGGCGGTGCACCCACTGCGGTCACTGCTCGCTACATCTGCGAGATGCTTGGGGCGTCCAACGACCCCTTCAACTGGTGTACTTCGAAGAAGTGCGTGGGGATTGCATTCCGAGCGGCTTGGAGATCGCCCGGTACGACGAAGGCACCGCCGCACAACTGACAATGGACTCGGTGCCCGCGTTGGCCACCCGCGTCCTCGACCTTGGACCCGGAAATCTCCACCCCGTGCCCGCAGCACGAGTAGAATTCGGCATTCATGTCGGGCATGGCCCACCTCCGTCGTCGAAAGATAAACCTCACCTACCGGGGCCGTGGGGAGCCGGTAAGCCCAGGATTGCCGAACTACGGCCAAGTTCCAATGCAGCGTCGGGTTCGCGGCCCTTCCAGCGTTTCGCCGGCCCACGAGCCAGGCGCAGTAATGTTCGGTGCCGGCGGTCTACTTCATACCTCAGCTTGCAGCGCCTGGGGCGGCGTGCCTTGCGATCCATCGGGGTACGACACCCGCGCCTGCTGCGGATCGTACACGGCCAGCCCGTACTTGTGGGCGAGTTGGGTGACGAACCGCTGGACGTTCTCGGCCTGCGACCACACGCACGGCATGAGGACGTGCCCCGGCGACCGGTCCAGGGCGCAGCTCCACGGACAGTATTCGCGGTCGTCGATTCGGTCATCGGGAACGGTGTCGATCTCCGGGTAGCGGGCCGTCAACTCGGCGTAGAACGCATCGACCGCCGGGTGCGGGGTCACGCCATCGGTTTGCGACTCGCAGAGGGTGGCGTACAGCTTGCCGGCCTGCTCGTGCGTCAGCCGCTTGGTCGGATGCCATACCCCGAGATCGAAGCACATCCGTTGCGCCCTCGTATCGCCGAACCGAACCCGTTCAGTTGCCGAGCGGCCAGGCTGAGCGACCTGGCTCGAAAAGCCGACATGCCGCCCGGTTAGCTGGAGCAACTCGTTCGGCGAATTCCACTTCTCCGACTTGCTCGGCTCAACCAAGAGCCAAGCTCGACACGACACGTTCAACATCTTGCAGGCAAACCCAAGTTGCACCCTCACCACCATCCTGCTATCCGACGAGCCACATCGCGTTTATGGAGGCCTAACTCGTCGTTCAGCGTTCGGACCTACACGATCCCGAACCGTTGCTGAAATCCGGCGACAACCCCCCGCAACCGGTCATCCAGCCGGGCAAGAACTGACTCGGCGATCGCTCCTGGCACACCGCCGTAAAACGGCTCGGCGATCGCACCCGCGATGCACGCCATCGTGTCGGCGTCCCCGCCAAGCGACACGGCATTGCGAACCGCGTCCTCGTACCCAGTCGATTCCAAGAAGGCGACGATCGACTGCGGGACCGACCCCTGGCACGACACGTCGAACTGGTACGTCGGGCGAAGGCCGGCCACGGTCTCGTCCAAGTAGTAGTCGAACTCCGTCTCGATGTAGTGGCGGATCTGCTCCTTGGTGGCACCGGTCCGTGCGAGGAACACGGCCGCCGCGGCCGCCTGTGCCCCGCGGATGCCCTCCGGGTGGTCGTGCGTGACCTCGGCACTCCGCTTAGCCTCGGCGAGTACCTCCGCCAACGTTGACTTAGCGTAAGCGACCGGACTGACCCGCATGGCCGACCCGTTGCCCCAACTCTGGTACGGCGTGCGGCGGCGGGAACTGGCGCAGTGCCAGAAGGTGTCCCCGAACCCGGCGTCCGGGTAGAAGAAGAAGTAGTCGTGGAGGGCATCGACATAGTCCCACCCGTGCAGGAGGGCGTCGGCCACAGCGACGGTGAGCACCGTGTCGTCGGTGAATCGGCTGTCGGTCGTCAGTAGCGGGAAGTCCTTCGTCTTGGTGCGGGTGCGCTCGTGAACCGATCCGATCACATCGCCCGCAATCGCGCCGAGCATCACGGCTCATCCTCCATCGCCGAACGTCTACTGACCGCTGCGCAAAGAAGGTCGAACTTTTTTCCTGGTAAGATAAGGGGA
>CAZNSL010000518.1:0-4887 GCA_964574975.1 uncultured Alcaligenaceae bacterium
GTTTCAACTGCGAGTCCGCATGCGGGCTGCTCGCTTACGTCGATAAGCAGACGAACGAGATACGCAAGTTCGAAGGCAACCCGCTGCATCCCGGCAGCCGAGGCCGGCTATGTGCTAAGGGACCAGCGACGATCAACCAGATCAACGACCCCGACCGTATCCTGCACCCGTTGCGACGCGTCGGCCCGCGCGGCGAAGGCAAGTGGGAGCAAATCGGCTGGCCGGAGGCGGTGCAACTGATCGCCGGCCGCATCCGCAAAGCACTCGAAGAGAAGCGGCACAACGAAGTCGTCTACCACGTCGGCCGGCCCGGCCACGAAGGCTACATCGAGCGCGTCCTTCAAGGCTGGGGTGTGGACGGCCACAACAGCCATACCAATATCTGCTCATCGGGGGCACGCTTCGGCTACGCAATCTGGCAGTTCTACGACCGGCCCAGCCCCGACCACGCCAACGCTGCGTTCATCCTGCTCATTTCCGCGCACCTGGAGTCCGGCCACTATTTCAATCCGCACGCCCAGCGGATCATCGAGGGTAAACTGTCCGGGGCCAAGCTCGCGGTCATGGACCCGAGGTTGTCGAACACTGCATCGATGGCCGACTACTGGATGCCGACGCGCCCCGGCACCGAGGCTGCAGCCCTGTTGGCGATGGCCCGCGTCATCCTGGACGAAGGTTTGTACGATGCGGAATTCCTCGAGCGCTGGGTCAACTGGGACGCGTATCTCCGCGCGAAGCATCCGAACGAGCCGGTGACGTTCGAGCGCTTCATCGAGTGTCTCAAGGCCGAGTACGCCAAGTTCACGCCGCAGTACGCGGAGGCCGAGACCGGTGTGGCGGCGTCGATGATAGTGGAAGTCGCCCGCCGCATCGGCCGGGCCGGGCACCGCTTCGCCAGTCACAACTGGCGCGGCCCCGCGAGCGGCCACCTCGGCGGCTGGCAGGTTGCCCGATGCTTGCATTTCCTCAGCGTTCTCGTTGGTGCGGTCGGCACCGAGGGCGGCACTGGGCCGAGCGCATGGAGTAAGTTCAAACCGCAGTTCTTCGATGTGCCTCCACCGCAGGACGTGTGGAACGAACTGCACTTCCCCAACGACTATCCGCTCGCCCACTACGAGATGAGCTTCCTCCTACCGCACTTCCTGAAGGAAGGCCGCGGTAAGCTCGACACCTACTTCACCCGCGTCTTCAACCCGGTCTGGACCTATCCCGACGGCTTCAGTTGGGTCGAGGTGTTGCGCGATGAATCGAAGATCGACCTGCACGTCGCCTTGACTCCGACGTGGAACGAAACCGCCTATTTTGCCGATCTAGTGCTGCCGATGGGCCAATCCTCCGAGCGGCACGATCTGAACAGCTACGAGACCCATGCCGCGACCTGGATCGCTGTTCGCCAGCCGGTGCTGCGCGTCGCCAAGGAACGCAGCGGGCAAAAGCTCGAGGCCACCTACGAGGCCAACCCCGGTCGCGTCTGGGAAGAAGACGAGTTCTGGATCGAGCTATCGTGGCAGATCGACCCGACCGGTTCGCTCGGCATCCGCAAGCACTTCGAGAGTCCGTACCGACCGGGACAAAAGATCGCAATCGACGAGTATTACCGCTACATCTTTGAGCGCGTCCCAGGATTGCCGGAGGCCGCGAAATCGAAGGGTCTGGACCCACTCGCCTATATGCGCAAGTTCGGGGCCTTCGAAGTCGTCAAATCGACCTACACCCGCCACGACCGCAAGCTCGGCGACGCCGACTGTGCCGGCGCGCAGATCGACTCCGACACCAAGGTCGCCACCAAGGGCGGCAAGTCGATCGGCATCGAGGTCGACGGAGTGTGCCGCGAGGGCTTCCCGACGCCGTCGCGCAAGCAAGAGTTGTATTCGCAAACGATGGCCGACTGGGGCTGGCCCGAACACGCACTCCCGGGATACATCGACAGCCATGTCGGGTGGGCGAACATGAATCTCGCAGACGGCGAGTTCTGCCTGTTACCGACGTTCCGACTACCGACGTTGGTCCACACCCGCAGTGGAGCGGCCAAGTGGCTCAACGAGATCGCGCAGTGCAACCCGCTGTGGCTACACCATGCGGACGGCCGAAGGCTTGGACTGGCCGACGGTGACCTGGCCCGCGTGCGCACGGAAATCGGCTATTTCGTGGACCGCGTCTGGCTCACCGAGGCGATCCGTCCCGGTGTCGCGGCGTGTTCGCACCACCTCGGCCGCTGGCGGAGGCCGCAGGACGCGCCAAGTAACCGCTATAGCGCCAACGTCGTGGACATTTCACAAAAGGGACCGGGCCAGTGGTTGGTGCGACAGCTCGAAGGGCCTGGACCGTTCCGAAGTGCCGACCCGGACTCGGCGCGCGTCTGGTGGCGTGAGGGCGGTGTGCCGCAGAACCTGACCTTTCCGGTGCAACCGGACCCGATCAGCGGCATGCACTGTTGGCACCAGCGGGTAACGATTACGAAGGCCGAACCCGGCGACCGATACGGCGACCTGTTCGTGGACACGAACCTATCGCATGCGGTCTACAAGCGCTGGCTGACCCTGGCGCGGCCAGCTCCCGGACCAGGCGGGTTGCGCCGGCCTTTGTGGTTAAACCGCCCGCTGCGACCGGTGACGGAGGCGTTTTACCTCGTGAAGTAGGTTCCCCACGGCGAGCGGTGCTACCGACCTTTGCGTCAGATGCCCGCACCGCCAACGCACTCCAGGAACATTGGCTCAACTCCGCGCTTCAGGTCGGTGATCGAGTACGTGCCCATGTGCAACAACGGCGGCGAATAGATGTGGAGCGTCACCAGGTCGGCATCGCCGTCCTGCAAATTCGACACTTGATGTAGGTCGTCGTCCTCGCTGCCACAAACGCTACCAGGCAGGTGATCGCGCGAGAACGTCGCCTTGACGTGACCGCGTGGCGTGAACTCGAAGAGCGTCTCCGTGGCCACACCGCGCAACACGCGCACGCCGCAGGACGACTGGGCGTGGTCGTGGATCGGGCTACGCTGACCGTTCTTCCAACACAACACGAGGGCGTGATACCAGTCTCCAGCGCGCACCAGGTTGCGCGTGTAGTGCTGGCTCGAGAACTGGACGAACTCGGCCACGTCCTCACTGTCGAGGTCGAGATCGTTCAGCACGGCCGTGAGATCTGCAAGTGGGGCGCGGCTCGACAGGCCGTCCAGGTACTGGAACAGGGGTTCGAGTTTCGGCGACATGGTGCCTCGCGTTGCGTAGGGAATTGCTGCACGAATGGTCGTGGTCGCTGGCAGGGTTCGACACGAATCATCATAGCCGAGTCGACGGACCTTGTGGAGGGGTCTCGGCACGGATCACGCAATAACCAACAGGTAGATGGCCATCGCAACCCCCAACAAGGCTAGCGTCGCGGCCACGGCCAGGGCGAACAATGGCCCGGGTGGACGTACGACCTGGCCAGCGGTCAGGGCGGCGATGTAGCGGCGGTAGCGATTCGCTGACACGACGAGTACCCAGACACCCATCGCCACGAGTGCCACGCCCAGGGCCAGCGACCCGCCGTGGCCGGTCAACGCGTGGCGGTTGCCGTTGGTCGACATTTCTCGCAAAAAGAGCGCGAACCGGGCGACGACGAACCCGAAACCCATGAGCGCCAGGCCGGTGCGCACCCAAGCGAGCATGGTACGCTCGGCTGCCAGGTCGACGCGCGGATCATTCGAGCTGTCGGCCGGCGCGAATTCGCCGGACGGTTCTGTCTCAGTGGTGGATCGCATTGGAATCCGTTTTAGCCAGCAACTGCGAGACCGCAAGCCGCCGTACATCTTCGTCGGCCGTCGGGAACACTTTTTTGCATCATCGGGTGGCAGCGTCGGCTATTCTGGGTGTGTGAGGCAGTTCACAATCGCCCGCGCCGCCATTTGCTATAGTGCTGGATGGACGGCGCGGTCCCACGTGTGGCGGGGTCGATGAGCGATACGATCTGGTACCTGAAACGGTGCCCGCTCTTCGAGAACCTTACGCCGGCCGAGTGCCGCCGGCTGGAGTCGAGCGCTCGCCTGCGCGGCTTCAAGCCCCACGAGATCATCTACTTCCCCGCCGAGCCGGGGGAGACGGTGTTGCTATTGACTCGCGGTCGCGTGAAGATCAAGGCTGTTACGCCGGACGGACGCGAGTCGATACTCGCATTCGTCGAGGCGGGTGAAGTATTCGGTGAGCTGGCGATTGTGGACGCCGCCCCGCGCGATGAATACGCCGAGTGTATCGAGGCGGCACAGGTACTTGCCTTACCGCGGGGCGAGGTGCTATGGCTCATGGGCCGGCGGCCGGACGTGGCGCTGCACGTCACGAAGTTGCTCGGTTTCCGACGCCGCCGAGTCGAGAACCGGTTACGCAACATCCTGTTTCGCTCGACGCGCGAACGGACGGTTGCCTTACTGGTCGAACTGCTGGAGCAGCACGGGCGTGCGGCAGGACAGGAGTGGGAGATCGGCTTGCGGTTGTCGCACCAGGAACTCGCAAACCTGATTGGTGCTACCCGCGAGTCGGTCACGGCGACTCTTGGCCAACTCCAGCGCGAGGGGCTGATTGCGATCCGCCGACGGATGATCGCGGTTGTCGACCGGCCACGACTGACGGCCGAGGCCGCTGGTGTTCCGATGGATACGAGCGAACGGAAGTCTGTACGACCAACTGCCAAGGGACGGTAAGCCCGCGCGACCAGAAATCACGACGGTGATGGGGTATCGACGATGAGCCTTCCGTCCAACAATGACTGGGTGCCTTGCCCGTCGGGCGAACTGGAGCGGTTCTCGCACCGAATCGATCGCGACCGCCGCCGCAAGAAGGGCATCGGCGTTACGCTCGGCACTGCGCTGTCCGCCGCGATCGGCGTCATCGCATTGGCGGTCGTGGACTGGTC
>CAZNSL010000519.1:0-4874 GCA_964574975.1 uncultured Alcaligenaceae bacterium
GGCCAGATTACGCACGATCTCGGCCGCCTCGCGCGCCGCGAAGCCGCCGGACTCGGCCCGCTCGTTCAGGGCGTCCTCCAATGTCTTGCCGGGGACGTATGCGCTGACGAGGTAGAACTGCCCGGCCGACTCGCCGGCCTCGAACAGCGGGACGATGTGCGGGTGGCGCAACCCGGCGCTGGCGCGGGCCTCGCGGCGAAAGCGTTCGCCGCGGTCGGGGCTGTGGACGGCCGACTTGGCCACCTTAACCGCGACGGTGCGGTCGAGTTGCGGGTCGTGGGCGCGGAAGACGGTCCCGAACGTGCCCTCGCCGAGGCACTCGTGGACCTGGAAGCGGCCGAGGGCGTTCGCCAGGTGGGCGGGGAGGACGCCCGTCGGCAGGTGCGCCTCGCGGCCGGTGCCGGCGGGCGGCTCCGGTGGCGGCAGCGTCTCCGCCGGGTTGGCGGCCGGCGGCGGGTCGAGCGTGGCCTGATCGTCGGGCCGTGGGGCGCGCTCGGTCATGGGGCTGTCTCCGCCTGGATGCTCGAGCGCCCATTGTGGCCGAGCGCGCGGCGGACGACAACTGTTTTCTGACGGTATCCCGCTACGCGGGCTCCCCAGTCGCCGATGCCGCTACGGCACACTGCTGCCGAAGCGGGTGCGGAACTGGCCGAAGTCGAAGGCGTTGACCGTGCCGCTGCCGTCAAAATCGAGGTAGTCGCGGTACGCCGGGTCGCCGGTCGACGTGCCGAAGGCGTTGCGGAACTGCGAGAAATCGAAGGCGTTCACCACGCCGTCGCCGTTCACGTCGCCGTACAGGCTGAACAGGCCGTTCGCCAGCGTGCCCGTCTGCACGAAGTCGCCGCCGGGGGTGCCGTCGCCATCGCCGTCGAGGGGCTGGCCGCCGGCCGACACCTGGTTCGACAACACCGTCAGCGTGAAGAAGCCGTCGGCCAGCGAACCGAAGCGCGTCTCCGCGCCAGTGAAGCCGGAGAGCGTCACCACCGTCACGCCGCTGACGACCTCGGACGTGGCCGTGAAGCCGCCCACCGCCCCGCCGCCGACGCGAGACAATGTGAAGGCGTCGGCGACCGCACCGGCGAAGGTCACGACCGCGTCGAAGGTCACTGCGATCGACGTGACCCGCGACCGCTGGCTGAGGTCGGCCTGACCGGCGTTCACATCCACGTCGGCCACCCGCGGGGCGGCCGCGACGGTGCCGCGAGTCAGCACCACGTCGTTGCCGGTCCCGCCGGTGTAGCTCACGATAAAGTCCTGGCCGCCGACCGACACGATCACGCCTTGCGCCAGCCCGGTGAAGGTGCCGACCACCGGATCGGTATCGTCGTTGTCGATCAGACGGAACTGCGTGCCGAGCGGCACGGTGAAGCCGACCGTCAGATTCAACGAACCGCCGAGGGTCGCGGTGCCGTTGACCGCGAGCTGGTCGTAGTCCGTCCCGGCCGTCGGGCCGTTCAGCTCGGCCGCGAAGGTGCCGCCCACGAGGTTGATGCCGCCGGCGGTGAACAGGCCCGGACTCGTGCCGGGGGCGATGCTGCCGCCAGCGTTGACCGTGACGGGGCCGTTGGCCGCGCCCGTGCCGCCGAGCGTGCCGGTGTTGACGGTGACGGCACTCGCGGCGTCCAGCGTGCCGTTGACCAGGAGCGTGCCGCCGTTGACCGTGGTGGCACCGGTGTAGGTGTTGGTGCCGGTGAGGGTCAGCGTGCCGGCACCGGCCTTGGTCAACGTGCCGCCGGGGCCGCTGAGCGAGCCGGCGGACACGGCGGTCACGCTGTTGTAGGTGATGACCGCCCCGTCGATGTTGACGTTGCCGAAGTTGTTGGTGGTGGCGTTGAACGTGGCCGTGGTGAACGGGCCGCTCGCGACGACCAGGTTGTCGCCGGTGGTGCCGCCGGCGGCGTAGCTCAGTCCGGCGGCCGGGAGCGGATTGCCGCCGGAGAAGTCGACCGTAAGCGTGTCGGCCCCGCCGCCCGGCTGGACGGCAATGGACGTGACCGAGGCGAGCGGGAACGAGCTGACGAAGGCCCCGACCGGCGAGTTGTCGCCGTTCGGCCCCACCCCGGCCGGGTCGTTGCCGAGGTCCACGCTGACGACGAGGTTACTGCCGGAGCGGCTGACGACGATGTTGTCGGCGCTGGTGCCGGCCCCGCCGCGGACCAGGAGATTGCCGGTGGTCTGGTTCAGCAGCGTGTAGAACGTGCCGAACGACTGGGGCATGGTCATCGTGTAGTTGTAGGCGTCCTTGAGCGTCAGCGCCAGGAAGTCGGCGATGAGGTAGCGCCGGTTGAACTCGAAGACGGGGTTCATGATGTCCTGGGTACCGACGAGCTGGCGGTTGCCGCGGAAGGCACTGTTGAAGCTGACCGGCTGGTTGCCGGGAGGGCTGGCCGAGTGGAGCAGGAAGCCGGAGTCGCCGCCGCCCGGCCCGCCGTTGTTGCTGGTGAACAGGTGCGTAACGCTCGGCCCGTCGAAGACGCGGTAGGTGCCGATGCCGCCGCCGTCCGGCGAGTTGTCGGGGATGCCCGTGGCGGTCACGGTGCCGTGGATCGGGTTCTGGAGGCGGGACGAACCGCCGATCATCCCCACGAGGTGCCCGACCTCGTGGACGACCGGCGTGAAGAGATCGACCTTGTTGACCGCCGGGCTGCCCGCCTGGACGTCGGCGGTGAAGGCGTGCAGGATGTTGCCGGCGAACTCGGAATTGTCCAGCGGCGTCGGGTCGAGGAACCACCCGCCGCCGTCGCCGATGCCATCGCCGTTGGTGTCGTCCCCGCGGGCGATGTTAATGGAGCCTGCCACCGGAAACCCGTTGGACAGACTCACATTCGTGCCGGCCCCGAAGCCGGTTCCGGACGAACTCATCGAGATCGTGACGTTGATGTTGTTGCCGCCGCCGGGCTGGTTGAAGCTGGTGAGGACGCGCGTCCACGAGGTCAGCGTCGCGTCGATGACGCCGCGGGCCAAGTTGGCGTTGGCCCCGAACGTGGAGTCGAACCGATCCGACGCCTGTCCGCGATTGGTCCAAGTGATCGTCGATGGAACGGTGCGGTCCTCCAGGCAGATCAGCCGCGGCCGGAACCAGCGTACCGGCCGCGCCTGGTTTTGCCGGGAACCGAAGACGTGCCGCATCGAGTGTTTCGTCACTGGCTGATCCTCGCAGGGTTTCGTCGGGATTGGATTCGCACACCGCGGCGCGACTCGGCTGACCCGTCGGAATGGGAGCGGGAGCCAACGGCAACGCGAACGGGTGGTGACAAGTTGGCCGTAATCGGGTGCGACCTGAGCAGGAGCGGGATGATTAGGCTCCAGCGTAATTCAGGACGCTGGCGAAGGCAAGGAGAAACACGCGCGGTCGCGACCGGCTGACGGAAACGTCAGATCAGCCGTTCCGGCAAGAGTAGACGGGCCGGGTTCTGAAGCTGGGCGATCAGCGCGTTGCCGAACACCGCCCCGACCGCGCCGTCCACGACGCGGTGGTCGTACGATAGCGACAGGAAGATGATCTCGCCCGGACGGACGTTGCCGGCCGCGTCGAACACGGCCCGCTTGACCGACTTGCCGACGCCCAGGATCGCCACCTCCGGGTGGTTGATGATCGGCGTTGCCAAGAGACCGCCGATGCCGCCGATGGACGTGATCGTGAACGTGCTGCCGCGCAGGTCCTCGCGCCGCGATCGGCCGGCGCGGGCCTCGGCCGAGAGCCGCTCGATGTCGCGGGCGATCGCGGCCAGGTCCTTCGTGTCGGCGTCGCGCACCACCGGCACCAGGAGGCCGGCCGGGGTCGCGGTGGCGATGCCGATGTGGTAGCGGTCGTGCAGCGTGATCTCGCCAGTCGCGTCATCGAGCGAGGCGTTGACGATCGGTACCGCCTTGAGGGCGGCGACGGCCGCCTTGACGAAGAACGGCAGGTAGGTCAGCTTCAGCCCGTGACGCTCGAACGGTTCGCGCAGGCTCGCCCGCAGCCGGACCAACTCGGTGACGTCGCACTCGTCGACGTAGGTGAAGTGGGGGATGGTGTGCTTCGAGCGGACCATCGCCTCGGCGATCTTGCGGCGCACGCCGGCGAGTTTCACGACGGAGCCGGCCCGGCCGTAGTCGAGTCGCGCCGACAACGGCTGTCGCGCGGCGGGTGTCGCCCCGCCGGCGGCCGGGATTTGCAGGTCGTCGATGAGGATGCGGCCGGCGGGGCCGGAGCCGTGGACGGAGGCGAGGTCGATGCCGAGCTTGCGGGCGAGTTGCCGGACCGACGGCGACGCCTTGACGGCCCCGGCCGCGTCGCCACCGCGTGGGGTGCCGTTGCGGTGGCGGACGGCCGCGATGGCCGCGCCGGGGTGGAGCGGGTCGCCGTCCATCGGCAGGGCCTTGGCCGGCGGCGCGGGGGCGTCCATCTCTTCCGGCACTGGGCCGCCGGCGTGGTAGGTGAGGATGAGGTCGCCGACTTTGACCGTGCCACCGGGTTGGACGCGCAGCTCGCTGACGGTGCCGGCGAACGGCGCGGGAACCTCCATAGTGGCCTTGTCGGTCATGACTTCCATGAGGCCCTGGCCCGGCTTGACGGCATCGCCGGGGGCGACGAGCCAGCGGAGCATCTCGGCTTCGTAGACGCCCTCGCCGAGCTGCGGAAGTTCAAAGTCCATACCCGTACTCCGGTAAGGATTAGCCACAGATGAACACAGATAAACCCAGATGAATACAAGATCGAATTATTGCATTCATCGGTGTTAATCTGTGTTCATCTGTGGCTAATGATTCTACGCCGCCTCGGTCGCCAGCTCGCGCATCTGCCGCACCACGTCCGGCAGTTGCGGCACCTCGTGCCACTCGTACACCTGGTTCAGCCCGATGCCGGGGATGTGCATGCCGAACAGCGCCCG
>CAZNSL010000520.1:0-4871 GCA_964574975.1 uncultured Alcaligenaceae bacterium
CCGTTCGCACCCCCCTGCTCTACCGAACGCTCACCGCGGCAGGGCACGCCGTCCGCGTGATTGCCACCGACGCGGCCACCTACTTCTTCGACCCAAGCGAGTTGCCACCGGGAGTCCTCATCCGCGACGCCGACGAGTGGCCGGGCGAACGCTACCACCGCGACGACTCGGTCCTGCACATTGAGCTCCGACGCTGGGCCGACCTGTTCGTCGTTGCCCCGCTCGACGCCAACACGCTGGCGAAACTCTCGGCCGGCATCTGCGACAACTGCCTGACGTGCGTCTGGCGGGCTTGGGACATCGCCCGGCCCGTCATCCTCGCCCCGGCGATGAACACACTGATGTGGGACCACCCACTGACCGAACGGCACCTGAAGGCCATGGCCGCCGACGCGAAGAACCTGACGTTCGTCGGGCCAATCACAAAGGCGCTGGCATGTGGCGACATCGGCGTCGGCGCGATGGCCGAAGTTGACGACATCGCCGCCGCGGTCACTTCGGCGCTCGCGGCACCTGGAAGATGAGGTCGCCAGGTACGATCGGTTCGACGTACGTGAAGCTATACGGTTGCGCCTGCAGCACCCCACCGCCGTCAATCCCGTCCGGGCCGACACTCCAGACAAGACCCTGTCCGGGCTTCACCGCGCGCCGCGGGGCAGGGCCGGCTGGCCCAACGTCGTGTCCCGCGGCGATCGGCTCGTCTCCCACAAGTCGGTACCGGAACGGCTTGCCATCGGCTGGGTCGATCGGAACGACAGGGATGAGGTCGGGCACCAGGTCGTCGAGCTTTGCTGCCGGCTTGCCGTGCATCCGTTCGGACAAGGCGAGCGCGACCAAGAGAACCGCGGCTCGGCGCTGCGTCATGCCATTGATCGCGTACGACGGTACTAGAGCCGCCGCAACGAGCGAAGATTCCGACCAGACCGCCGTGCTGAGCCACCGTCCGAACCGTTCGCGTTCGACACCACCCGTCTCCGGCATCCATGCCGTGAGTGCGTAGTGGTGCGCCGGCGATATGACTCCATTCGTCGAAACTGCTCGCATCGCATCTTCGTACGGTACGGCAAGTATCCGCAGGTAACCCGCAATAGTTAGCGCCAAAAGGCGCTGCTGGCGGTCGCGCTCCCACGGCACGAGCCGCGCCGCTCGCCGCAGTTGACCGTTGGTCCCGGTGTCGCTGGGTACGAATAAGCTGCCGAACGCGATGGCCTCCGTCATGGTCAGGTAATCGGCCTTTATCGCATCGGCGGCTTCGGGCGACTCGCGCTCGTTCTCGACGAGTTCGCGCAGCGCCCGTCGCAACTGGTCCTCCGTCGCGCCCGGTCGCTCGAACGTAGTCACGATTTGCCGCAGCGCCGCGGACTCGACCAGGATACCGGCTATGAACTGTTGCCCGTTCGCCTTCGAGCGCATGTGCCGACCTAGCCGCAGCGCGGTGATTGCTCGGTCGAGCGACGCTGCAAGGTCGCCTGCAGCTGCCAATCGCGGTGCCTCAACGACTTCAAGCTCGCCCATGGAACGCAGTTGGAGCAACAACTCAAAATTGGGGTGCGATTGCGACGCACTCATTGCGTCGATCCGCCCGAGCGGCAAACGCACTGCCTCGCGCAGCTCGTCGTGCCATGGCCCCTTGGCGGCCGCTGCGGCGAAGGCGGCCGTTTCCCCGTCGTCAACGGGTGTCTGGTCGCCGCGGAGGACCGTACCAACGGCGGCCAGCCGCATGTCGGAGAATAGCGGCAGGGTCTTTGCGAACTCGATGAACTTGGCCGCAATCGCGCGGATGCGTCGGCCGGACTCGTTCGCCTCCGGCGTCGGCAGGCTGCGCTGGTAGGCCAAGATGTCGAACGGCGGGCCGCGATCCGGCACCTCTGTCGCCCGCGCCCACACGCCGGCCGCGACCAGCAATCCGAACCCAACGAACGCGCCGACCAGTCCGACGAACGGCCGCATCGTGGCGAGCCGGCCGCTCACCCACGGTCGCGCGGCGAGTGCCGTCGCCGCCAGCAGCACGAACGGCGGCAAGAGCCACTGCCACATGGCGAATCCGCCGACGAGGACGGACGGGCCGAGTGCGAACGCGAGCGCTGCTCCGACCGCGGCAGTCAGCACCACGGCGACCGCCAGCTTGCGCTGCGTCAGGCCGAAGAACTGGCCGACAGCGAAGCCGTACAGCGGACCGAGTAACTGAATGGCCGGGACCAGTAACTGCGCCAGGGCACGCGCCGGGGCTCCCGATCGGTCTGTGTACTGAGAGCTCAGCGCAAACTTGGCAGCCACGATCCGCGAGACCAAACCGAGCGCCGCCGGCAGAATGGCCGCTGCAACGAGTCCGCCGGTAACGGCGAGTTTGACGAGCCAAACGCGGCGCGGCGGAAGTCGCCGTTCGCCGAGGAAGCGGAACGCCTCGCCGCTCTGGTCGCCCGCAAACGCGGCGACGCCCAGCACACCACCGATCGTGTAGCCGACCAGGGGCCAGAGACCGGGTAGTGTCACCGGGATGACGATGCCCACGACAAGCGCGACCGCAATGGCGACGTAGGCCACGATGCGTACCTGCCGCCACGCGAGCCACGCCAGGGCGCGTTCACCCACCCAACGACGACTTGTCGCGCATTGTCGTTGCCGGGCCGGATGTCGCAGCCGATCCAGTCGCGTGAACGCGCGCCGAGAGATCGCGAGCGGAACGGGCACGGCCAACAGTCCAACGATGAATCCAAGCACCGGTCCCGGCTCGGATGAGTACACCGACGCCAAGGGTGCGCCGACGACGAACGCCACGGCGATGGCAACGTTCTGCACCAGCACCGCCCAGCCAACTGCGCCGAGCGACGAGCGGGCTAGTGCAGAACCGCACAACCCGCTGGCCCAGCCGTTCGCCGCGGCGACCAGCGCCCACGCGGCGGTAGCAGGAATTCCCTCCTCCGACTTCAGTCCGAGCAGTGCAAACGTGGCGACCAGCACGACGAGTTGCAGCAGCACCGTGACCGCCGTACCGACCGCCTTCGATCTCCACACGGATAGGCGCGTCGAAGGAAGCGCGTCGAGCCAGGCAATAGTACCGGACTCGAACTCGTGCGCGAACGGTTGTACCGACGTGACCAGGGCGCACGTCCACAGCAGGCACACCAGGATGGCAGGTGCGGCCGATTCGTACGGCGAGACGAACGCCCGAATCATCGCCAGACAGAACGCGCCGAGCAGCGTCAATGCCACGGCGCTCGGCCCGATCTCGCGGGCGTCCTTGCGGAGCAGCACGGCCGTCACGATGCCACCCCCTCGCGCCTCACCAGCGCGGTGTACGCCTCTTCGAGCGGCAGCGGACTGGCCTCGAAGTCGGCCACGCCTGTCGTGCGCTGCAACTCGTCCACCGCCTCGGCACGCGGGTCAAGGACCACCGCTTCCCACATCCGGCCGAGGGTGCTGTTGTCGAGAACGACGCCGAGCCGCTCGGCCGACGGGGCCGCACCCTCGTGCCGCAGCCGGTAGCGCACCACCCGCTGCCGCAACTCGTCCATCGTCGCCGTCAGCACGAGCCGCCCGTGGGCGAGGATGGCGATGTGGCTGGCCACGCGCTCGACCTCGGCGATCTGGTGGCTGGAGATCAGCACCGTCTTCCCGGCCGCGGCAAGGTCGACCATGCTCGCCAGGAATTCGCGGCGCACCCGCAAGTCGAGGCCGGAAGTCGGCGCTACCCGGTCTGTCTGGTGCGCGGCGAAGGCTCGCACGTCTGGGACGCCGAGGGGCGGCGCTACCTCGACCTGTTCCCCGGCTGGGGCTGCGGCCTGTTGGGCCACTGTCCGCCGCGCGTCGTCGAAGCCGTGCGCGAACAGGTCGGCCGGCTCATCCACGTCCCGAATACGTGGTACACGGAGCCGCAGGGACAACTCGCGCAGGCGTTGAGCGAGCGCACCGATTTCGCCGGGCAGTGCTTCTTCTGCAACTCCGGCGCGGAAGCGAACGAAGCGGCCATCAAGCTCGCCCGCCTGTGCGGCGGCCCCGGCCGCTACAAGATCGTGACGATGCTGAATAGCTTCCACGGCCGGACGATGGGAGCCTTGAGCGCCACCGCTCAGCCGAAGTACCACGCCGGCGTCGAGCCGCTGTTGCCCGGCTTCAAGTACGCCCCGTTCGGCGACCTCGCGGCCGCGGCCGCCGCCGTGGACGACGCGACTTGCGCCGTCATGGTCGAGCCGATCCAGGGCGAGGGCGGTATCAACGTGCCGCCCGATGGCTACCTCGAAGGGTTGCGGCAACTGTGCGACGACCGCAAGCTCTTGCTCATCTTCGACGAGGTGCAAACCGGCATGGGCCGCACCGGCCGTTGGTACGCGCACCAGCACTGGAACGTCGTGCCCGACATCGTGACGCTGGCGAAGGCGCTGGCCGGCGGCGTCGCCTGCGGCGGCCTGGTCGCCAAGCCAGAGGTCGCGGCGAAGCTGAAGCCCGGCACGCACGCGGCCACCTTCGGCGGCAACCCGCTGGCGTGCGCCGCGGCCCTGGCGACCATCGCCACCATCGAAGCCGACGGTCTCTTGGAGCGGGCGGAGGCGATCGGTCGCCGCTTCCGCGCCCGGTTCGAGGCGCTCCAGGAGCGTTGTCCGCTCGTCGAGGAGGTGCGCGTCAAGGGTGCGATGATCGGCGTCGAGCTGGCCGACGACGGCACGCCGGTGGTGGCGAAGTGCCTGGAGCGCGGCCTACTCGTCAACTGCACGCACGGCACCGTCCTGCGCTTGTTGCCGTCGCTGACGCTGACCGACGCGGAGTTGGACGAGGGGTGCGACATCCTCGAAAGCGTCATGACCTCCCTGTAGGGTGGGGGGGCAGGGGGCGTGGCCGCCCACCCCCCGCGGGGGCCGCGCCCCCCGCGCCGG
>CAZNSL010000521.1:0-383 GCA_964574975.1 uncultured Alcaligenaceae bacterium
AAGGCAGAGTCATGAATTATCCGCGTTCATCTGTGTTTATCTGTGGCTAATTCTTGCCTTAATTCCCCGTGCCGAACTGCCGGTCCCCCGCGTCGCCGAGGCCCGGCACGATGTAGCAATGCTCGTCCAGGTGCGAGTCGATGGCCGCCAGGTGGATCGGCACGTCCGGGTGTTCGCGCTGCAACAGCGCCACGCCCTCCGGGGCCGCGATCAGGCCGAGGAACGCGATGTTCTTCAGGCCCCACTTCTTGAGCACCTCGACGGCCGCCACGGCCGAGCCGCCGGTGGCCAGCATCGGGTCGAGGACGAACGCCCGCTCGATGGTCGGCTCCGGCGGCAGCTTGTTGTAGAAGTCGTTGTTGATGTACAGCGAGTGGAGCACG
>CAZNSL010000521.1:393-4868 GCA_964574975.1 uncultured Alcaligenaceae bacterium
GTGACGGCGCGGGCCTCCGGCAGCTTGTTGTAGTACGTCACCGGCTTGAGCGTGGTGTGGTCGCGGTAGAGGCCGAGGTGCCAGACCTGCGCGGTCGGTAGCAGATCGAGGATCGGTTCGGCCATGCCGAGGCCGGCCCGCAGCACGGGCAAGAGGCCGACCTTCTCGGCCACATGCTCGCCGGGGTAGGGTGCGAGCGGCGTCGGCACGGTGAGCGGGGCGCACGGCAGGTCGGCGGTCGCCTCGAAGAAGAGCAACTGCGACAACTCGCGCACCAGCGCCCGGAAGACGGCCGGCTCCGTGGCGGTGTGCCGGAGCATGGTTTGCTTGTGGCGTACGAGTGGGTGGCGCGAGACGCGGACGTTGGCGGACATCGACGACCCCCTTTGGGAGGATTGTATCGACGCGGCACTTCGGTTCGCGACGCTTCGCAGAAGCGTGATGCTTATAAAAGAGGTGTGGGCACGGGGGGTTAGTTTGTCGGCCGGGACTCGCAACCGGCCAACAACCCCGTGCCCAGTGTGGGGTAGGAGGAGGATACTCGCATTCGTGTGTCCGGCGCGGGACTCGCAACCGGCCGGACACGTCAGCCAGTAATTGCAAGGGGTGTGCCAAAGCGCCGCACCAGTTGCGCGAAATATATCCGATTATCCACAAGTGCTGCAATTATCGAGCATTGCGCCGAGCCAATCGTGATGGAAGAATTGTGGCTCGCCGGTGACGTGGGCGGCCCGCAGCGTGGTGAAGCGTTTTGCTACAGCGCGGTGGTTGATTCTGCCGAAGATGCGGCCGGCTTGGACTGCGGCGGTGGGATGCCACGTCTCATCACCGGCTCATAAATGCGACGAAGGAGCGGCCTCCACGAGACCGCTCCTTCAGAATTGTGCCGCGGTGTCGGTCAGCCGTCCTGCTTGTCGTCCTTCTTCGGCTCGGCCCCGTACTTCTTGGCCTCGGCCTCGACGAACCGCTTCATGGGGATGTTCTTCCCGTCGATCATGCCGAGCGCTTTCTCCGCGGCGGCCTTGGCCTTGTCCTTGTCGCCGGTGGCGAAGTGAGCGGCGGCCAGCCGCAGGGTGCCCTGCCAGTCCTTCTCGCCGGTCAGTGCCTTCTCGGCAGCGGCGACCGCCTTCGACCCGAACTCCTTGGCCTTGGCCTTGTTGTCGGCGGCGGCGTAGGCCTTCGTAACCCGGACCAGCGCGGTCGGCGTCTCCCCGTCGATGGCCAGCGCGGCCTCCGCTGCCTTCACCGCGACCGCAGCCAGGCCGGCTTGCCCGGTCACGGCCGTCACGGTCTCGCAGACATTGCCCAGGGCCATCGCGTCGTTCCGCTTGACCGCTTTGGTCGTCACCGTGTCGGCCAGTTTCTGGGCGTCGGCGTAGCGCTTGGCCTCCACGAGCAGCTTGAGCCGAGCCGTGGTCATGTACGGGTCCGACGACAGCCGCGGCCACTTGGTCGAGAATTCCTCCCACTTGGCCAGCGCCTCTGCCGGCTTCCACTCGGCCAACTCCTTCGGAGTGCGGGGCTTGTTCATGGCGGTGAAGGCGGCCTCCCACGCCTTGTCGGCGGTCTCCAACTCCTCTTTCCCCTTCACCGGGTCCCAGGTGCCGTCGAGGACCTTCGCCAGCACCTCGTCGAGGAACAGCGGGTGGCCGATGTACGCGATCTTGCCGTCTTTGCCGACCACGAACGAGCACGGGATGCCGCTCTGCCCAGCCGCCTTCATGTAGGCGTCGCTGGTCTCGCGGTCGTCGGCGTAGGCGATCGTATAGCCGAGCTTATGGCCCCGTTTATCGACGAACTTGACGACTTTCTCCTGGTCGTTGTTGGGGTCCTTGGCGGTGAACCCGATCACGGTCACGCCCTTCGGGCCGAGTTCCTCCTGGATCTCGCCGAGGTGCGGCATCATGACGACGCACGGCCCGCACCAGGTGGCCCAGAACTCGACGACGTACACCTTGCCCGGCGCAAACGATTTCAGTTCGGGGCCGTTGAGCCATTTGGTCGCCTTCAATGGCGGAGCCGGGTCGCCGGCCTTGAGGCTCGGCTTGGCCTTCTCGTCTTTCGGTTCGTCCGCGACCGAAAGCGTCGGGGCGCACAGCCCCGCGACGGCCAGAGTCAGGAGCAGAGATCGCATCGGAGACACCTTTCGCGCGAGGACCGGGCGGGCACAGTTTATGCCTCGGCAGTCGCCGCGCGTAGTGCCCGACCGCCGGCCGGTGGGATACGAACGAAGAACCAGCGCCGATTTTCTGTAGTAACTTTTGCGAATCCCCGTCTAGTAATGCAGGGGCGGAGCGAATTCCCGCTGACTCGTGCCCGACGCCCGAACTTCCTGGTCCCCTCGAGCGGACGGCCACGGTCGGTCGTCCGCGCAAAGTGCTGCAATCGCCCGGCCACACGCCGAGTCTGGGCCGGCCTGGAGGAAGAGGAATGGACGACGCCGAACTGGTGCGCCAGGTACTCCAAGGGAATGTCGGAGCGTACGGCGAACTATTTAACCGCTACGTCCGCCGGATAAACGCTCTGTGCCGAGCGTACATTCCACGGTCCGATGTCGTGGAAGATATCGTTCAAGAGACCATGCTCCGCGGCCTCGACCGGCTCGCGGACCTACGGCAACCGGCTCTGTTTGGCCCGTGGTTGCACACCATTGCCCGCAACCTGTGCCGGAACTGGCTCAACGACCCCAATAACGGCCACGTCCCGCTGGACGACGCAACGCCGGTGCCCGCGGCCGACGACACCACCGCCGCGCTGGATCGCGTCGGTGCCCTGCGGCGGTGCGTCCGCCACCTGTCCGTGGAACTCCGCGAAGTCATCGAACTCTATTATTCCGGCGGCCGGGTCACCTACCAGGAAATTGCCGACAGCCTGGGGGTGTCGTTCGGCAGGGTCAACCAACTGCTGACCCGGGCCCGGAAGATCCTTCGAGTTTGTCTGGACCGCGCCACGGAGGCCGAATCGCCGCCGTGAGCCGACCCCTGCCGCCGGGGCCGTTGGCGGACGTTCATCCGAGTCGCCCACATTCATCCGCCCTCCCAAGGGGAGTATCGAGCGATGCAGTGCGAACGAGCGCAGGAGTTGATGTCCGCCCGGATCGACCGGGAGATCATTTTCGACGACGACGCGCTGGACGACCACCTCCAGGGTTGCAGCGACTGCCGCGACGAGTTCGAGGGGCTGCGCCGGCTGGAGCCGCTCTTGTGGCGGGCGTTCGAGCCGGAGCGCGAGGCCGCGGAGGTTCTGGCCGACAAAATTCGGGCGGCCCTCCAGAACCGCGGCCGGAACGTGCGGCGCTGCACCGTCCTTCTGGTGGACGACGAACCGGAGTTGCTCATGCTGTTCCGCGGCCTGCTGGCCGACGACTTCGACGTGTTGATCGCCACCGGGGCCGCCGACGCCCAGCGGCAATTCGCCGAACGCGAAATCGACATCGTCCTGACCGACCAGCGGATGCCCGACCGGAGCGGCGTGGAACTCTTGGAGTGGGTGGTGGCGAACTACCCGCGAACGCAGCGGCTGTTGTGGACGGGTTACGCCGATCTGGACGGTGTGGTCGAGGCCATCAACCGCGGGCAGGTGTTCCGCTACCTGTTCAAGCCGGCGAACGCCGACGAGGTGCGCGCCGCGCTGCACGCGGCGGCTCACGTCTTCCAGTTGGAGCGCGAGTACCAGCGCGTCCTCCGCGAGTTGAGTGCCCTCAACGTGCAGCTCGAGGAGCGCGTGCGGCAGCGCACGCAGGCGCTGGAAGAGGCCAACCGCGAGCTCGAATTGCGTACGCAAGCCCTGGAGAAATTCGCCCTGACCGACGCACTGACGGTGCTGCCCAACCGCAAGGCCCTCGACCACTTCGTCGAGCGCGAGCTGTACATGTGTCGGCGATTCCCAGCTCCGCTGGCGGTGGCCATCATCGACGTGGACTTCTTCCGCGACATCAACAAGGCGTACCACCACACAGGCGGCGACCAGGTGCTGCGCGAGCTGGCCAAGTGCATGTCGGCGGCCCTGCGCAGGATCGACATGCTGGGCCGCTGGGCGGGCGACGAGTTCATGCTGGTCGCGCCGCAAACGCACCGGGCCGGGGCGTTGATGCTGGCCGAACGGCTCCGGGCGCACGTCGAGGGCACGGCGTTCACCGTCAACGGCCAGCGAATCCCGGTGACGGTGACGATCGGCCTGGCGGTGCTAGAGGCGGGGCGCGACGCCGATTACAGTCTGGTCAAGGCGGCGGCCGCCGCTGCTCTGGCGCGGGCGAAGGTCAACGGCCGCAACTGCGTCGAACTCGCGGCCGTGACCCCGTCGGCTTCCGGCGGCGAAACGCCGCCCGGGCCGGCCGATGCCGTGTCGGCATAGCATCATGGCGAGGCAACTGCGGTCTGTGACCTCGGACTTTGGCCGCGTGTAGCCGGGGCGGCTCGGTAGCGATCCCTGTGACGCCGCGAGCCGAGTCTTCGAGGCGAGCGCTTGAATCGCTC
>CAZNSL010000522.1:0-4865 GCA_964574975.1 uncultured Alcaligenaceae bacterium
TCGAAATCCCCGCGATCGAGCGCTACAACGACGGCCGCGACCCGACGTACAAGATCGGCGTCGCGCCGCTCGGCTCGGCGCTGGTGCTGCGCTACAAGCTCAAGCCGGGGCATAACGTCTACCAGGTGGAGACGCGACTGCTGTCGAGCTACCCGACGGTGCCGCCGGAGACGCGAGTCGTCACGCCCTTGAAGCACTGCCCGCATTTGCTCGAAGGACAGACGCTGTGTTTGTGGCGGCAGGGTTCGACGCGCTCGACCAGCCGCTGGGACCCGGCGGCGTTCACCGCGGTGTTTGCGGTGCAGGCGGCCTGGCGCTGGCTGGCGTGCTACGAGATCTGGCACGACACCGGCGAATGGCCGCTGCCGGAGGCGAAGTACCGTCTCGTTCCCAGGCTCCGCCGGGGACCGCACTGCCTTGGCGGCTCCGCCGCCCGGCTACCTAGAGGCTCGGTCCACCCGGGTGCGGCCGGCAGAGCCGGCCAGACAGCGCGTTCCCAGGCAGAGCCTGGGAACGAGGAAGGACGTGGATGGCTCACCTATTCCAGGTCGGTGCCGGTTCCGGCGGGATGCCCGTCCTCGATGCCGTCGCGCGCGAGGAGGCCGTCACCCGCGTCACCATCGTCGAACCCGATCTCTACAAGCCGCACAACGTCTACCGCCACCTGTTCCCCGCATCGGCCGTCGGCCGGCCCAAGGGCGAACTGGCGGCCGAGTGGCTGCGCGAGCGGCGTCCGGACCTCGAAGTGCGCGTCCTGGCGTGCGATTTGCTCGACCCCAAGGTGCAGGCCGATTTGCAGGACGTGGCCGCGGCATGCGACATCGGCGTATGCGCCGCCGACAACGAGCCGGCCAAGTTCCACTTCGACCGCTTAATGCGCCGGGCCGGCAAGCCGTGGACGCTCGGCGAAGTGCTGTCCGGCGGCATCGGCGGGTTCGTCCACCGCTTCGTGCCTGGCGGGCCGTGCTACGGCTGCGTGGCCAGCCATTTGCAGCGCACCGTGTCCGTCGATAACGCCAAGGCCCCGGATTACTCGCAGCCGGGCGGGCCGATTCAGGAAACCACCATCCCCGCGAGCAAGGCGTCGATCGCCGCGGTCGCGGGGCTGCACGCCCTGCTGACGCTCGATCTGCTCGTCGGCGACGACCCTGGCTTCACGACGCTTCTGCTGCCACTGAAGCGCGTGGAGGGCGTCTTCGCGGAGCCGTACCGCCCGTTCCGTTTCCAGATCCCGCGCGCGGCCGAGTGCTTGATCTGCCGCGCCGAGACATCGGCCGCGCCACAAATGGCGGCGGAGGACCTCGATGTGGCCCTGGATCAAGCGTTGGCGCGACTGGCTAATGACTGACCTCCTGCCGCTGTACCGGATCGGCCCGCAGTCGCAGGCCCTCGCCCACAGCTACGAGAAGGCTGGGCTGACGCTGCACGGCCAGCCGGTGCCGTGGAACGCCGAGACCGTTCTGGTCGAGGCGACCCTGCGGCTACCGGCGTCGGCCCGCAAGAAGGCCGACTACAGCTTGCGCGTCGCCGGCCGCGAGCCGCTTCCGGCCGACAGCCTGCGCCGCGGCGAGTTGGCCGACCGCTTCCACCTGTTCTTCCGCTTCCCGCCACCGCCGGTGTCGTGCCGGGCCGAGTTGCTCTACCGCGGCCGGGTGCTGGGGCAGCTCGAGGTGCCGGTCCTCGACGCGGACGAGTTCCAGCGGAATCTGCGACTGCAACTGCCGACGATGACCGCCCGCATCGGCGAGCAAAGCGTGGCCTGCCAGACGTTCGTGGCGACGCAGTGCAAGGGCGTGTTTGCGAGCGCCTTGTTGACGAGTCCGACGAGCCTGGCCCCGTTGGTCGATATGGGCCTGCGCGTCGAGTTCCGTTCGGAGCGCGACGGCCGGGCGTTCGACGTACCGGTGCCGCTCTCCAGTTCGCAGTTGGCCGGGCGGCAGGCGCTCGTGTCGGCCGCGCTGCCGACGATCCCGCGGCGGATCGGCACCTGGTGGGCCACCTGGCGCGCCGGCGACCTGATCCTCGCGACGCAGAAGGTGCGGGCGATCTCGTTGGTGGCGTTCCAGAAGTCGCTGCGCGTTTCCGATACGCGCTTCGTCGTCGAAACGGCGAAGGAGGGCGTGTCGCTGCGGCGGCAGGCCCCACCGCCGGGCGAGGCGACGCGGGTCGGCCCGTGCTTTTTGGTGAGTAGCCGCGAACCCGGCATGGCGGGGCTGGCGACCTTGCAGGTGCTGGCCCAGGTGCCGGGGGCGGTGCGTTCGCCGGTATTGCAGGAACAGCAAGTGTTGGTGACGGACGGCCCAACGCTGTTCGCACCCGGCACGCTGGACGCGAATGAACTGATGCAGGTGACGACGTTCGAGCTGCGACAGCGCGGCGAGGTGCTGGGGCTGTTGTCGCTGTGTCCGGTGCCAACGGCGACGTTCACGGGCGAGGGCGGCTTCAAGCCGCCGCCGGAGTTCACCTGGACGCCGACGGCCGACGACGAATTGAGCGAGCGCCTGGGCCGGCTCTTGGACGGGCCGCGAGGGTGAGCGGGCGGTTCACTCGAACAGTTTCGCCACTGCGACGCGGAAACCGATCAGGTGCGGCTCGGCCGTCAATTCTTCCTGGTCGTTGAACATCGTCGGCGGGGCGTCGGGCCGGCGGACCACGACCGTTCGCGCCCGCGGGTCGATGAGCCAGACGAGCGGCACGCCTGCCGCAAGCAGGGCATCGACCTTCTCGTGAATGTCCTCTTGCGTGTCGTTCGGCGACAGGATTTCGACGGCGAGGGTGGGAACGCCTTCGACGATGGTGGTGCCCAGCGCCAGAGTGGCCAGCACAGCGGCGCTAACGTAGACGACATCGATGCCGAACGTCGTCTCCGGCTCGCCTGGGAGGCGTACGCCGGCATCGCCGGTCAGCACCTTGCCCCGCGGAAACGACTGGCCGTCGAGCCAGTTGCCGAGGGCCGAGGCGACGACCGTCGTCGTTGCGGCTTGAAAGTGGTCGCGAACGACCCACCGACGCTCCCGCAGTTCACCGTTGATGAGCCAGCGGTCGACGCCGTCTTCGGGCATGGCCAAGAGTTCGGCCGTCGTCATCGCAGTCACGGCGGTCGCCATCGTCGCCTCCCCATCGAATACTGCCGGCAGCATACCACAACGGCACCGGCCGTGTCAGCCTTCATTGCCGGCCTTCATCACCTCGCCGAGCAGCACTGTCGCGTAGCTGCCGGCCGGCAGCGCGAACGTCAGCCGCAGGCCGTCCGGCTCGACCGTTGCGGTCATATCCTCGACGTACACGAGCGCGTGCCGCCGCGTGCCCTCGACGAGTTTACCGAAGCCGGCGAACGAAGCCGGCGTCAGCCCTGCATCGGCCAGCACCGCGGCTTCGCGCTCGGCGGCGACGCCGGCGGCGGCGAACGTCTTGCGGCCGAACATCGGCCCGGCCGGCACCAGTTCGCGCGCGTCCAACCGCGGCTGATCGGCCGCGACATCCGTCGAGACGAACATTCCACCGGCCGGCCATTTCGCCAGCACGTCGCCGGGCAGCACCGTCCGCAACAGGCCGTCCGTCGAGCGGCGGCCGAGCCAGTCGTTGAACAGTTGCGACTGCGCCGCCGACAGCGCCAGCTTGCGCAGGAACGGGTTCACCCGCGGCGTCGGCTCGCGCCGCACCATCGCCATGCCGAGGTTGACCGTCTCGCCGTCGTGGCCGAAGCGCTGCTCGCCGTAGTAATTCGGCAGGCCACACTCGCGCAAGCGGGTCAGGATCGGCTCGGCCTTCGCCGCGTCGGCGTCGCGGATCAGGACGCGGAAACGGTTGCCGCGCAGGTGGCCCGGTCGCAGCTTGTTGCCGTGGCGACTCACGCTCAGCAACGTCAACCCGTCGCCGTCGATGGCGGGCAATCGTGGCTCTGCAGATGCGGGCACCGACACCCACTGCCGCGTCACCGCCCGGCGGTCCTTCATGCCGGCGGTGCCGATGTCGTTCGCCGCGACGCCGAGCTTGCGCGACAGGAGCTTCGCCAAATACTCGGCCCCCACGTCGCGCTTTTCGACCCACAGGTACAGGTGATCGCCAGTGCCCGCCGGCTCGTAGGCGGGGATTTCCTCGACCTCGAAGTCGTCGAGTTCGGCCTTGATGCGGCCGCCGGTGCCCGGCAGGTCGGCCGTCAGCTGTGGAACGTTCATGCCCATAGGATAAGGGCCATGAACGCCATCGAAACCATGGCCGTGCGAGCGGCCCACGAGCGCTGGGCCAAGCGGCCGATCCGCGAACGTCTGGCGATTCTCCGCGCCGCTCGGCACGCCATCGTTGCGCAACGACAAGCGTTGTGCGACGCCGTCACCCGCGACCTCGGACGGCCGGAGGGCGAAGTCATCGGCGCGGAATTGCTGCCGCTGGCCGACGGCGTGCGCTTCCTCGAACGCGATGCCGCTCGCATTCTCGCACCGTACAAGGTGCCGCGTTCGCGCCGGCCGATCTGGCTGTTCGGCGAACGCGACACGATCCACCGCCGGCCGCTCGGCGTCGTCGGCATCATCGGCACCTGGAATTACCCCTTGTTCCTCAACGGCGTGCAGATCGCCCAGGCCCTCGCGGCCGGCAACGGCGTCGTCTGGAAACCGTCGGAGGTTGCCCCCGCGAGCGCCGACGCGCTGCACGAACTGTTCCTGCGCGCCGGCGTGCCCGCCGACCTGTTCGTGAAACTGCCGGCCACGCGCGAGGCGGGGGCAGCGCTCCTCGAGGCGGACGTGGATCACGTCGTCTTCACCGGTTCGGCGGCGACGGGCCGGAAGATCGCGGCCCGTCTCGGCGAGCGGCTGATCCCTTCGACATTGGAGCTATCCGGCTGCGACGCGATGTTCGTGCTGGCC
>CAZNSL010000523.1:0-4862 GCA_964574975.1 uncultured Alcaligenaceae bacterium
CGGAGCGGGCATGGTCTACCGCGAGACGACCAACCCGCCGGTGGCGACCGGCGACGGCATGGCCGCGGCGTGGCGGGCCGGCGCGGAGTTGCGCGACATGGAGTTCATGCAGTTCCACCCGACGGTGCTGTACGTCGCCGGCTCGGCGCGCTTCCTGATCACCGAGGCGATCCGCGGCGAAGGGGCGCACCTGCTCGATAAGGATGGCCAGCGGTTCATGCCCGCCGTGGACCCGCGGGCCGAGCGGGCGACGCGCGACGTGGTGGCGCGGGCGATCTTCGCCACGATGGAGCGGACGCAGCACCCGTGCGTCTACCTCGATCTGTCGCACCTCGACGCCGACGCGGTGCGGGCGCGCTTCCCCGGCATCGCCAAAGTCTGCGCCAGCTTCGGCCTCGATCTGGCCCGCGACCGCATCCCGGTGCGGCCCGGTGCCCACTACATGATGGGTGGCGTGACGACCGACGCGGCCGGCCGCTCGAAGCTGCCGGGCCTGTGGGCGGCTGGCGAGGTCACGTCGAGCGGCCTGCACGGGGCCAATCGGCTGGCGTCGAACTCGCTGTTGGAAGGACTAGTCTTCGGCGACCTGTGCGGTCACAGCGCAGCGCAGGAGGCCGCGACGACGCCGGCCGCGCTGGCGGTGCCGCCGGTGGCCCAACCGCTGGAACCGGCCGTGCCGGGCGCGCTCGACGTGGCCGACATCACCAACTCACTGCGCAGCCTGATGGTGCGGACGATGGGCATCGTCCGCGACCGGCCGCGGTTGGAGGAGGCCCGCGCCAACGTGGCGTTCTGGTGCCGCTATGTGCTGGGCCGCACGTTCGATAACCGCGCGGGCTGGGAGTTGCAGAACCTGTTGTCGGTGGCCCGGCTGATGATCGATTCGGCCATCGCGCGTGAGGAGTCGCGCGGCGTTCACTACCGGGCCGACTTCCCGCGCCGCGACGACGCGCACTGGCAACGGCACATCGTCTGCCCGGCCCGGCAACCGGCCGATGCGGTCGTGTAGGGTGGGACGAACTCGGCTTAGTACCGCAACTCGACGCCGAAGCCGACGCCGTGGGCCCAGAAGTTACTGGTGCCGTTCTGCGGGGCCGGGCGGGTCGCCAGAATCGCGTCAGGCGTCTGATTGATCTGCCGACCGTCCACCACCGTGTCGATCTGGTCGCCGGCGCGGCCGACCTTGTTCCAGTACAGGTAGTTGTAGCTGGCGAACAGCCGGACGCCGTCGGTCAACTGGTAGCCGAGCGTCGCCGTCGCCTCCGGCACCACCGAGAAGTTGTCGAACGAGCGGCTGCCGATGTTCGTCCGCTGGGCCAGCAGGCCACCGTTGAAGGTCTGCGGCACGCCACCGGGCTGCTGGACCCGCGTGAAGCCGCTGATCGTCACGTCGGTGTTGGTGTTGCCGAGCGCCACCAGGCCGCGGAGACCGAGGTAGACGCGGCCGCTGCGCCACTCGCCAGCGAGGCCGACCTGGCCGCCGTTGAACTCGTTCTGCGTCTCGAAGTTATCCTGCACCAGGATCGACGTACCCACGGGCAACTGGTTCGCGCCGAGTGCCGGGTCCAGGCCGATGATCAGGAGGTTCTCGGTGATCTGCACCGAATCGCGCAGCCGCAGGTAGCGGTAGCCGGCCAAGAGGTCGATGCGCGAATTGCAGTCGCACAGGAGGTTCTTGCGGAAGTTCGCGTCGAAGCCCTGGAACTTGGTGCCGGTGTTGATCGACACCGTCCCGGCGACGCGGTTCGGGAAGACGACGAGTTCGGCGTCGGGGACCGGCTGGAAGTTGACCAGCTGCGCATCCGGGCCGAGGACCCTGGGGTCGGCATTGAAGAATGGGCGGAACACGCCCGGCCCGTTCTGCGGACCGAAGGTCTCGTTATCGTCGCCGTTCTGGAGGTAGAAGTAGCTACCTTCCAGGCCGCAGTTCTGGCACTCGTCGAGCCAGAAACCGCCGCGGACGCGGATGCCGGAGCGCCAGTCGTCGTTGTAATCGTTCGAGCTGATGACTCGACCGAGCGGGTCGACGAGCGTGCCGGCGACCGGCCGACCGGTGACCGGGTCGATGCGCACCGGGTTGGTGCTGGAGGTCACCAGCGGCGGCGTGTTGAGCGACTTGGTCCGCCAGAGGATGTACTCGACCGACACCCATGCCCGGCCCTGCGGGCCGCAAGGGGTGCAGCCGGTGTTGCACGTCGGTGCAGTCGCGCAACCCGAATCGCAGGTCCCCGTCGCGCAGCTCCCGCTGCCGCAGCCGTTCGGGCCGCACGAGCCGCCCGTCGCCGGGGCCGCCACGCCGACGGAGGCCGACGGGATCGAAGCGGGGGCACCGGTGCCGCCGATTGCTGGGGCGGCGGTGCCGTTGGGCGTCGCGGGAAGGCCGGTGACCGGAACGCCTTGGGCCAGATTGCGGCCAGCCACCGGGGTGCGGGGCATGATGTCGGGCATGACGGGCGGTTGCTCGGACATCTCTGTGCCGGTCGGCAAGACCGGAGCCGGCATGGCTGCCGGGGCCGCGGTGGACGCGGTCGGGTAGTACGGCGACAGCGGGCGGATCTTCGCCCGAACGGACCCCGCCTCGGGGGTCTGGGCCAGGGCGGCCGGAACGACGGCCAGCCAGCCGGCCAACAAGGCGTAGGCTTTACGGGACATTGCGTTTTTCCCTCTCCCTCGGTGGTCGGTCGGCTCAGCCGCGACCGCGCGGAAGTATCGTCGGGAGGGCATCCACACGGAATCCCCCGCACGAGCGATCTAGGCGGTCTTTTTGCGCTGACCTCTCCGCAGGGAGTTTTCGTCATTCGCGGACGGGTAGATTGAGGAATTAGCCGCGAGGAACTCAAGTGCGGGAAGCTGGGGAGGCGAGGGGCACTTGAGCCCGACGCGCCAGCGAGGGAATCGCTGGCCTCCCTCGCTGGCGCGTCGGGCTCAAGTGGATCGGGCCCACCCTACAAGACTCGCGCCGCGTCGCTACAGTGGCGTCATCGTGTGGTGGGCCGTACGGAAACTGGCCGGTAAATTGCGGCGCGCCGCGCCGCCGGTCCCGCTGCGCCCACTTTCGGCCGAGGCCGACTTCGTCCGCCGCAAGGCGGCCAAACTCGCTCGCGTTCGGCCGCTACTCGATCCCGTCCTGCCGTACCGCGAGACGCCGCTGGGCTTCGACTTCCTCAGCGACGAACTGCGCTGCCAGTTCGACATCGTCGACACCGCCAACGTCAGCAGCAACAACTACGACGAGACGGCCAAAAAATTCCTCGCCGACTACGCCACCGGTCTGGTCCTCGACTGTGGGGCCGGCTCGCGGGCCGTCTACTACGACAACGTCGTCAACTTCGAGATCGCCCCGTACGAGTCGACCGACGTGCGCGGCGTCGGCGAGCGACTGCCGTTCCGCGACGCCGTCTTCGATGCGGCCTTCTCGTTCGCGGTCCTCGAACACGTTAAGGATCCGTTCGCCTGCGCGAAGGAGCTGACGCGCGTCCTCAAGCCCGGCGGCGTCCTATACGCCGTGGTGCCGTTTCTGCAGCCGTACCACGGCTACCCGCACCACTACTACAACATGAGCCACCAGGGGCTGCGCAACCTGTTCGCTCCGGGGTTGGAGGTCGTCGAACAGACCGTCATCCCTAGCGGTCTGCCGGTGTGGACGCTGAGTTGGTTTTTGAGCAGTTGGGCCGCCGGCCTGCCGTTCTGGGCGCGGACGCGCTTCCTGAACATGCGCGTCGGCGATCTGATCGGTCCGGCCGAGCGCTACTTGAACGCGCCGTTCGTCACGGGACTGTCGGCGGACAAGAACTTCGAACTGGCGTCGACGACTGCCCTGATCGCCCGCAAACCGGGGTGAACCATGGCCGAGATGTCCGACCTGATCGATGCGTACCTGGCCGGCGTGGACGAGTTGCGGGCCGCAATCGCCGGTATGACCCGCGAGCAGATGCTGGCCCGGCCGGTGCCGGGCAAGTGGAGTACGCTCGAAGTCGTCGCCCACCTGGCCGACTTCGACCCGGTGTACGCCGAACGCATGAAGCGCGTTATCGCCTTGGAGCGGCCGACGTTTCTGGAAGCCGACGAGAGCCTGTTCGCCAAGTCGCTGGCCTACCACGAGCGCGACGCCGAGGAGGAGTTAGCACTGATGGACCTGACCCGACGGCAGATGGCCCGCACTCTGCGGCTGTTGCCGGACGACGCGCTGGCGCGGGTCGGCATCCATAACACGCGCGGCGAGCGGACACTGGCCGACCTGATTCAAGGTGTCATCGACCACGTGCGGAGCCACCTGCCGCACATCGCGGAGAAGCGCAAGGTGCTTGGGGTCTAGCAGGAAACCGTGGGACGATCGTCCCGCTCGTCCGGACGAACGGAACGATCGTCCTACGGACGTTCCAACACGCTCGTATCAATGATGTTGCGAACAATTTCGCATTCGTCATCGGCCTGAGTCTGGGGCGACTTGACAAGCTGGGAAAAGTTGATTAAGACTCGTCTACCGACAATGGCCTCTGGTCGGGGCCATCGGCCGCAAATAGTCCACGATTGGGTGGTTGCGGCTGGCCGTGTCGGGTTGGCGGTCGGCGGTGAGCCAGTGACTCGTGCCGCCCCGCGACCGGTTGAAGATTCGACTCGAGGACGCCGATAGTCCGAGGGGTGCGTGTAGTCCGTTGCCCCTCGTTGCCAATCTCCCCGTGACCGAGGACACACAAATGTTCGCTGGCTCCCTTCTTCCCGGCTCCCGCGCCGGCGTCGGCCCGCTGGCCGGGTTCGGTGACGACCCGTGGCACGACGCGCTCTCCATCCGAGCCGCGGACGACGAGGACTTCGACGACGACGAAGATGACGACGACGACGACGAAGATGACGACGACGAC
>CAZNSL010000524.1:0-3163 GCA_964574975.1 uncultured Alcaligenaceae bacterium
CTCGACGCCGCGGTCCAACCAGACCGGCTCGAGCTGCTCGATGAGGAAGATCGATTGCCCCAGGCGCTTCATCGTGCGCGCCAACGTGCCCAGCCAGCGGCGGGTCTGGTCGGGGGTAAAGCGACGGCCGGCCCTCCCGCGGCGCTGAGACATCCGGGCCACATAGGCATCGAAGATCCGTCGCCGCCGGCCCTCGAGTGTGTCGGCCAACGTCGAGACCGCGGCCGCATCCTCCGCCACGAGCACGAGCAAGCTGAGCGTGAGCGGCGACTCCGCGAGTTTGAGAAGTGCCGGATCGACCTGGAGTTGTGCGCGCAGGGCCTCGCCATCCGATCCGACCCGTGTCAGATACGCATCGATCTGCTCGGGCGTAAGCGGCTGGAGAACGATCGCGGCATTCAGTCGAAGGCGTTCGGCGAGCTCGGTGTACTCGGCCGACCGGCAACTCACAACGAGCCCGGCAAACCCTTCGGTCTCGGCGTAGCGATTGATCGCGCGGACACAGGCGAGGCGATCGTCATCGCCGACTTCGTCCAGCCCGTCGAGCAGCGCGAGCACGCGATGGCCGATCAACCACGTCCGACCGATTCGTTGCGGAACGTGGTATTTGGCGGCCAGCTCCGCCGTCAACCAGTCCAACAGCGGTTGGCGCTCGGTCCAGCTCACGAGATTGAAGACCACGGGGACCGGAATGTTGAAGTCCTCATCCCGATCGGTCGCAGCGAGGAGGTCACGAGCCAGCTCGAGCAAGGTGGTTGTCTTGCCTGACCCGGGTTCGCCGAGGATGAGCAGCGCTCGTCCGGCCTCGTCGAAAAGCGTTGAGAGGTCGGAGTCGCCCGGCACGACCCGCTGCGGCGTGTCCGGCTGCGCGAGCACGGCCTCCCACGGATGTTGCACGGCTTCCGGATGAAGCTCCTTGCCCAGTGACAGCCATGTGGCGCGATGAATGGTCTCCGCCAGGACGCCGTCAATCCAAAATGTGCGCACGGACTCGCGGAGCAACCGCAGTCCGCGCCGATCTTCCTGCTCGCGGGCTGTGAGCGGCGGCGGGTTGTGGATGACGATCTTGTCCCGGCCGACGACATCGCCCACGATCCTGACGTCGCCGCCGGCCTGGATCGAAACACCGCCGGAGGAGCTGTCGGGCGGATCTGAAGTCATAACGGTCTACGCATCGATCGGAAGAATGCGGTTTTGCCTGACGTCGCGGCGCGGCGATCGACCTGCCCCAAGCAGCGGAGTGCCAGCGCCTGACGATCGGAGTGGACCCGACCAAACGGCCCATTGGGCTTGAGCCGAGGTGGCGGTACAATAGCGACAATTCTAGTCCAGTTTCCGCGTGACTGAACCAGGAGCCTTTCGAGAAGCGCAGCTCGGCCACAAGATCACACGCAATCAAGCGCTGAAGCCACAGCCCACGATCATCTTCTACAGGAGCCGCATGTCGCCGCATGGCGTGTCAGCACCCGGCTGACACAGCGCGATGCGCCTGCCCTTGCTCGAACGATACCGCCTGAGCTCTCTCTGGGAGATTCGTCGGCTGGTCGGTAGCTCCTTTCAGAGTGCCCGCCGCCTGCGTGCTCGGGCCGAATGACCTCAACCTCCGACCATGACCGACCGGGTCACGGTCACCGGTGCGCCCCACGTCGAGGCGCTGCGCCCAACCTCAACGACCTGATTCGGGAAGCGCCCACGGACCGCACCGTTCCCGATCGAAGGAACTCGCGCCCACCCACTGACGACAAATCAGTCAACGCCGTCGTTTATTGAACAGCAGCCAGGCAAGGAAGCGCCCTATGAATGGTCGGAACGCTGCCACGTCGTCTGCGCCAACGAATACTCGAAGCGGCACATCGGCTTCGCCATCACAGCCCAGAGGCGGCGGCGCACTCCGCGGCATCGGCGAGAAGTTCGCGGCGAACCCCGTAAACGGCACGGGGTCGATGTCGGTTCCGATTGCGACGAGCCCTGGGCGCGGCGGCGCCAGCCCACAGCTGGCCTTGACGTACGACTCAGGTGGCGGCAATGGCCCTTTCGGCATGGGTTGGGGATTGAGCCTCCCAGGCATCACACGTCGCACCGATAAAGGGCTGCCGCTCTATCAAGACGCACACGACACCGATGTGTTTGTGCTCGCCGGAGTCGAGGATCTTGTCCCGGTCTACCGGCAAGATCTCGATGGGAGCTGGGTCGCCACGCACCCGGGCTTCACGCGCGACGCGAACGGCGGTTGGGTGCGCAACGCGTCAGGCGGCCGTCTCATCCATGAAGATGAACGCAACGGTTACCTCGTCCGACGCTATCGACCGCGCACCGAAGGTCTATTCGCGCGGATCGAGCGGTGGACGCAGCGCGACACAGGCGGTGTTCACTGGCGCACCATCTCGCGCGACAACGTCACGACGCTCTACGGACTGGACGACGGGTCGCGCCTCACAGACTCAGCCACTGCGGCGCTCTCCGGATCACCACCACGCATCTTCGGCTGGCTGGTATCGGAGAGCTACGACGATCGCGGCAATGCCTTCCTGTATCAGTACCAGGCCGAAGACGACCGGGGCATCGCGACAGCCGACGCGCATGAACGCCACCGCCTCGGGACGGCGACGACGCAACGCTATCTCAAGCGCATCCGCTACGGTAACCGGACGCCGCGCGCGAACGGCGAGGATCTGGCGCAACGCACGGACTGGATGTTCGAGGTGGTCTTCGACTACGGCGACCACGGCGGCGACACACCCACACCCGAGGCAAGCGATCCCTGGCCAGAACGCCGCGACTCTTTTACGCAGTGCCGCGCCGGGTTCGAGATCCGCACACGGCGGTTGTGCCGACGCGTGCTGCTCTTCCATCACTTCCCGACCGAGGGAGCGGCGGGCCCAGACGAGCCGGCCATCGGCAGGAACTGCCTTGTGCGTGCGACCGAGTTCACCTACGACCAGACGCCGGTCGCATCGTACCTGACCGCCGTCGTCCAGGCGAGCTTCCGCCGGCGCGGGGCCGGGTACTCGCGTCGGGCCTACCCGCCGGTGACGTTCGAATACAGCCGGGCCATGCTAAGCCCCGAATTGAAGACGCTCGACACCGCATCCGCGGCCAATCTGCCACAGGGCATCGACGGCACGCAGGTCCATTTTGTGGATCTCTATGGCGAAGGGATCTC
>CAZNSL010000524.1:3173-4837 GCA_964574975.1 uncultured Alcaligenaceae bacterium
TCACCGAACAGGCCGGCGCCTGGTATTACAAACGCAATCTCAGCCCGCTCACGTTGGCGCATGCGCTCGACGACGATGGCCGCGTTGTGGTGCACGGCGACGCGCGCTTCGAGGCGCTGGCCCCGGTCACGGCGCTGCCCTCACCCGGACGGCTCAGTGGCGAACAGCAGCTTCAGGACCTGGCCGGCGACGGCCGCCCGGACCTCGTCCAGTTCGCACCGCCGCTTGCCGGCTTCTTCACGCAAGGCCTGAACGGCGACTGGCGAAACTTCACACCCTTTCCGCGACAGCCCGTGATCGATTGGGCCAACCCGAATCTTCGGCACATCGATCTGACCGGCGACGGCTTCGCCGACCTCATGCTGACGCGCGATGAGGGCATCGAGTGGTATCGCTCGCTTGCCAGGGACGGCTTCGCTCAGCCCGAGTTTCTCGCGCATCCGCCGGATGACGAAGACGGACCGCGCCGGGTCTTCGCGGACGGCGCCGAGGCCCTGCATCTGGCCGACATGAACGGCGACGGGCTCGCCGATCTGGTGCGCGTGCGCAACGGCGAAATCTGCTACTGGCCCAGCCTCGGTTACGGACGGTTCGGGCCCAAAGTCGTCATGGACGGCGCGCCCGTTTTCGACCGGCCCGATCAATTCGACCCGAAGCGCGTGCGATTGGCCGACATCGATGGCAGCGGGGTGACCGATCTGATCTACCTCGGGCACGATGCCGTTCGCATCTATCTCAACGAGTCAGGCAACGGTTGGGCGCCGGCGCAGAGCGTGACGGCGTTTCCGAATATCGACAACCTCGCAACGGTTCAGGCGCTGGATCTGTTGGGCAACGGCACGGCGTGCCTGGTCTGGTCGTCGCCGCTCGAGCACGAGCGCCGCACCGCGTTCCGATATATCGACCTGATGGGCGGGCAGAAGCCGCACCTGCTCGTTACCGTTCGCAACAACCTCGGGGCCGAGACCCATATACGTTACTTGCCTTCGACGCGTTTCTATCTCGAAGACCTGCAGGCGGGACGCCCATGGCTGACGCGACTCCCCTTCCCCGTCCAGGTTGTGGAACGCGTCGAGACGTTCGACCGCGTCAGTCGCAACTGGTTTGTCACACGCTATCGCTATCACCACGGATACTTTGACGGTGTCGAGCGGGAGTTCCGCGGGTTCGGGCTTGTCGAGCAACTGGACACCGAGACCTTCAACGTTCTGAAGAGCGACGCCAATGCCGTCCTGGGCCAGGCCGAGAACATCGATGCGGCGTCGCATGTGCCGCCCCTGCACACAAAAACCTGGTACCACACCGGCGCCAGCCTGATTGGCGAGCAGATCGCGGCGCGCTATGCCGCCGAGTACTACCGCGAGCCCGGCCTGGATGACCAGGCGGCCCGCCGGCAACTTCTGGACGACACGGTTTTGCCGGTCGGTTTGACCCTGGATGAAGAACGCGAGGCCTGCCGGGCGCTCAAGGGCCAGATCCTGCGGCAGGAGGTCTATGCAACGGACGGCACAGCCGAAGCCGAGCATCCGTACGCAGTCTCCGAGCGCAACTACACGATCGAGGTGCTGCAAGCTCAGGGGACAAACGCCCATGCCGTGTTCTACGTCCATCAACGCGAGACGTTGGACTTTCACTATGAGCGGCATCCACGCGATCCACGAATC
>CAZNSL010000525.1:0-4835 GCA_964574975.1 uncultured Alcaligenaceae bacterium
CCAACGGTGCCCGCGGATCATGGCCTCGATCCCGTCCGGCGTGCCGCGGAAGGCGACGCCGCGCCCCCCGGCGTCGCGCCGCGCCCACAGGACGTATTCGCCGGGCGTCGTCTCGTGTTCGCCGCCCGAGTCGCGGGTGTAAAAGAGGCCCCGGCCGGCAGCAGGTCGTTTCGGCATGTTATGCTCACGGTTGGGGGCCGGCCGCCGCGTCTCCGGCGTGGCGGCCGGCCCAGAGGAATTCGGCCAGCGCGTCCAGCGCGGCGTCGTCGGTCAGGTCGTCGAGCGTCACGTCGCCGCCGAAGAAGTGCGGGGCGTGCCAGGCGAACCGCTCGAGGGACAGCCGCAGGACGGCCATGGGCAGGTCGGGCGGGACGGTGTGCGAGTTTTTTAGCGCAACAAAGGCGTCCCGGAGCACCTCCAACCAGGTCGGCAGGCCGGCTTCCCGGAGGCAGGAGAAACCCTGCTTCTCCCACGCGAGGAGGCGCAACGCCGTCCCCACGCTCAGCACAAAGCCGAACGGGAGCGACAGCCACTTTTCGCGCGTCAGCCCGGGTGCGAGTTGGCTGAGGAACCGGCGGGCCCGCGCGCCGTCACGTGCGGCGATGGCCAGAATCGCGGCCATCGGCCCGGCCGGGGCGTCAGCGTGGGTAGGGGGGGGTGTGGCTACCATCCGTGGCGACTCGCTCGGGCAAGTGTAGTTGACCGGTGGCCGTTCCCTCGGCCGTCCTAATCAGCCATCGTAACGCGGCCGGTCCCGCGTGTCAAATCGCCGGCCCTGGGAAGGGACGTTACCCGTCCACCGCTTCTCCGGGGCCTCGCGCCGCGCCCGCAGCCAGCGGCGTGCCAGGAGCCTTGCGAGCAAGTCGAGCAGCCGGGCACGGGCGGCGTCGCGCGACGACCCGTAGCCGCGGCCACGCTGGGGGAGGGGATTCGTTGTCACCAGGTTGTCCCTCGCGTTGGGTGCCGCCCGCCCGCCGAGACCGGGGCGGGGCGCACGGTTGAAATGGACGTTGACCCTTGTACCGATCCGGTCCCTCCCGCGGGGCGCTCCCGACGGGCGGGCGGGCGTCCGGCACCGGTTGCTCTCGCCGCGAACCACTGCGGCAAATGGTCGTTCGGGCGGCCTTATCCCGGGTGCCGTCGCGGCACCTTTCGCGGGCAAACGCGACGGCGGCCCCTCGCGTCGAGCCCGACACTTCACGCCCACCCGGACCGGCGGTCGTTCCGTTGCCCCACGCCCGCGGCACGTAGTCGGGCGTGCCGGCCACGCCGCCCGGCACGCTCAGGCTGCCACCCACGCGGCGAACGGGTCCGCGCCGCCGTCGAAGTCCGCGGCCTCCCGGGCCCGCTCGTCGAGCACCGATTGCGTCGTTCGGCCCGACGCCACGGCGTACGCCACGAGCTTGGTCAGCCCGACGATGCGGTTCATCTCTTCCACCGCCGCGACTGCCTCGGCCAGCCCCGTACACAGTCGGTCCATGCCGCGCTGCGTCCACGGCCGCCAGGCCAGTCCGATCGCGTCGCGGTGTGTCTCGAACCACTCCGACGCCGACGCCGCCTCACCCGCATCGGCCGCCCCGGCGTCGTGAGCCTGCCGGAACAGGCCGGCCAGGAACTCCAGCGTCACGCCCCGCACCTTCAGCTCTGGCACCAAGTACGCGGCCGGGTCCCGGCCGACCGTCTCGCGGAACACCCGCCGGGCGGACTCGCGCAGCAGCGCGACTTCGGCCTCCGACTCGCCGAACGCCTCGCGGTCCTGCCCCAGGCCGACGTGGCAGCAGGCGACGCCGGCCAGTGCGACGGCAAGGTGGCGCGCCAGCAAGCGGACACTGCCGCGCGCGGCCTTGGGGTCGTCCAGCTCCCGGCGGAGGAGGATGCCAAAGTACTTCAGGCTCTCCAGGCACGGCGGCAGGGCTGCCTGGAGCTGCCGGCGGGCGTCGGCCGCGTCGGTGCCGGCGGGCGCGCGGCGGCCGAGCTGAAGGAGGCCGAGGCCGGCCCGGAGCTTCGCGACCTGGGCGGCGTCGAACTTCGCGTGCAGGCCGGCGACCTGGGACTGGAGGGCGGTCAGCTTCCGGTGGAGGGCGGTGAACTGGAGCGCGAGGACCGCCGGGGCCAGGGCGGACGCGCCGAGGGTGACCATGGAGACACACTGCAGGGACGCCAGGGAGGCGGCGGCCGCGGACTGGCCGGCCTGGAGGCCGTCGACGGCCTTCTGAATGGTCTCCAGCCGGGGCGCGGCCTGCTCGATGAAGGCCAGGACGCGCTCGCCCCGGCGGGTTGCCCGAAGACGACCGCGGAGCCGACGCGGCGGACCAGGCCCTCGGGGTCGGCCAGGGCCGCGGCGGCGAAGTCGCCGGCCCCGCGGAGGGCCGGCCCGAAGGCGTCGCGGTTGTGCCAGACCCAGGACGCCCAGGTCACGCCCTCGGCGGCGAGCTTCACCCACGCCATCGGCCGGCCCTCGCGGGGTCTGGCCGGCGAGCCCGGAGAGGGGCCGGCCCGGAATGCCACTCATCGTCGATACACCGATAGTCTACACGGCGTTACCGTCGCCGCAATGGGCAGGCGGCGTCAGGTTCCCGACATCCGCGAGCGGTTCGGCGCCGCCGTGCGCGAGCGGCGCGAGGAGTTGGTGCTAACTCAGGAGGAGTTAGCCGAGCGGGCCGGCATCCACCGCACCTACCTCTCCGACGTGGAGCGCGGGTCGCGCAACCTCAGCCTCGTCAACGTCGAGCGGCCGGCCGGCGCACTGTCGCTGAAGACGTGGGAGTTGTTCCGGCGTGTCGACGGAGCGTGAGGGGCGTCATGACTCTGAACCGGCCGCACACAGCGCCCGTGGGGAGCCTCTGCGTGAAGGAGGTGGACCTCGATCAATACGCCGTCAGCCTTATGTGCGACGGCCCGGCGGTCACGTGGCAGGGCACGACGATCGGGCAGGTTCTCGGGCCGCGGCTTGCGGACGGGCCGGCCGAGGTGTGGGCGTCACTTCGGGCACTGATCGTCGGGGACGTCACGCCGAGTCGCGAGGGCGATCTCGAAGTCCCGCTCCAAAACCTCCATGACGCGCGTCATCGGCGTCCCGAACGCAACCTGCGTCGGGCGAAACCACATCGACTGGATGCCGGCCGCGGTGTACTGGCTCGTCCCGTCCGGCATGTTGTTGATGCCGTAGATGGGGCCGCCGCTCATGCCGTCCATGTCGTTGATCTGTCCCATATCGAGGAGCTGAATGGCGAGCCAGGGCTCGGCGGGGGCCGTGCCCACCGGCACGGCGTCGCTCTTGTGACCCATCAGGAACACGGGTGCCGCGCCTCCGATAGTCGTCCGGCCAGCGGCCGTGACCCCGCGGGTCCGGACAATCTTCTCGCTCGCGAGGCCGAGGATTCCGTAGAACTCGAAGTCCGACGACAGCACCTCGCGCCAACCGTCCATGGGGATTGGTATGACGCCGCCGCGTTCGAGCAGCGCTCGGTACATCGACGTGATGCCGATAAGGGCCACGTCCCAACCGTCGTCGTTGTTGAAGTACGCCTTACGGGCCCCCTCGTACCCGAACGGCACGACCTCAGCCGACTGCACCCCTTTGGCGAACGAATCTTGGAAGTGGCAGTGCTCGAGGCGGATGCGCCTGTCCTCGAGGAGTTTGTCGAGGTTTTCGATGATGTGCCCGGCCGTGACGAAAAACCAGCACCCTTTGTAGGCAATGATAAAGCCCGAATAGCTGAAAAAGGTGGCCTTCGAGGTTGGCCGGCCCACCTCGTCGATCGGGACGTAGTCGCCGGTAAAGCTCACGAGGTGGCGGCAGAGGTCCCGGAGGAACCGCTGCTTTCGACCTTTCACGTCGTCTGCGTTGCCGTCCACGTAGCGTCCATTCCTCCTAAACCAGTCGAAGTCACTTGTTTGCGAATCCAACTTCGTGGCCGGCAAAAGGAACCTGACGAGCGTCTCGCTAGTCGGAACCGCTTGGTGGAGTTGCGGGTGATGTCGGCAAGGCCGCTTGCTCGTCGCCGGTCAGGAACATTACCTTGGACGTTCCCAATTCTCGATTCCTCGAATGGGGAAGCGAGCCCGCGGACCTCCCCTCGCGCCGCGGCGAAGGGCAGTTCCCTGCATCGGGCCGGTTCGGCCGGTCCCGGTCCTAGTGCTCACGGTCCCGCGGCGGCAGCGGGTCGTTGCCCGGGGCGATCGTGTCCTTGCTCCGGATGCGGCCGTCCCGGCCCTGCACGCTCAGCTCGCCGCCGCCCTGGTTGGACAGGTTGCGACGGGCGGCTTCGACGGCCTCCTGCTGGGTCGGGTGGATGCTCGACGCCTTGCCGGCGTCGGCCCGCTTGTTTGCCCAGGTCCCGTCGGGACGGGGCGATACGATACGGTCACGGCCTTTCGCCATTTTCTTCCTCCAGCTCGAAACGACGGCGGCACGGTCGGTACGCCATCCACCGTTATTGTTCCTGCCGGGGCGAACCCGGCCAAGGTCAGTTGGCTTCGAGGCGCCGCGGATCAGCCCGGTCTTCTCGACGTGCGACCTGGACAAGTACCGGGACCCGCTCGCATAACCCACACGGCAGTCCCACTGCAACGACCGCCAGCAACGCCCGCAGTGGGCCGTTGGTCTTCGCGGATTGGTTCACTGGATAGTCCCGATGGATTGTGATCGGCGGACAGTGTGGACCCTTTCCCGCCGTTTGGCAATGTCGGTAGCTGTGTTTCCCGGCACCTGCCCGTACTGCCCCGTGACGTTTTTGGCAGCAGTGTCACCGGCCGGGGTCGCAAATCGTGTTGCAGCATAAGAATTCACACCGGGCCCTTTGGGACGCGATCGACTTTGCCAAACAACGGCA
>CAZNSL010000526.1:0-771 GCA_964574975.1 uncultured Alcaligenaceae bacterium
CTGCACTACACGATGGGCGGCCTGTGGGTCGATTACAACCTGATGTCGAACCTGCCCGGCCTGTTCGTTCTCGGCGAAGCGAACTTCAGCGACCACGGGGCCAACCGCCTCGGCGCGAGCGCCCTCATGCAGGGCTTGGCCGACGGCTACTTCATCGCTCCGTACACGGTCGGTAACTACTTCGGCTCGACGAAGAAGGCCGATGTGAAACCCGATCACCCCGAGTTCAAGCGGGCCGAGGCCGAGATCGCCGAGCGGACTCGTAAACTCCTGTCGGTGAAGGGCACGAAGACGCCGGCCGAGATTCACCGCGAGCTGGGCAAGCTGATGTGGGACAACTGCGGCATGGCCCGCACGGCGGCGAGTCTGGCGGCCAACATGAAGCGCATCCCCGAACTGCGCGAGGAATTCTGGAAGAGCGTCCGCGTACCCGGTTCCGGCGAGGAGTTGAACCGCACGTTGGAGTACGCCGGCCGCGTGGCCGACTACCTAGAGTTCGGCGAATTGCTGTGCCGCGATGCGCTGGAACGCGACGAATCGTGCGGCAGCCACTTCCGCGAGGAACACCAGTACGAGGACGGTGAGGCAAAGCGCGACGACGAACGGTTCTGCCACGTCGCCGCGTGGGAATACCGCGGGCCGGACCAGGCCCCGGCACGCAACATCGAGCCGCTGAACTACGAGGTCGTGAAGCCGAGCGTGCGCAGTTACAAGTAGGTTTCTGTTTGGTTCTTGTAGGGTGGGACGAGCGGCGGCGGAGTGCCCACGCCA
>CAZNSL010000526.1:781-4833 GCA_964574975.1 uncultured Alcaligenaceae bacterium
TGGGCATTAAAACTTCGGTTTTTTTTGGTTTTTTGTTGGGGGGTACGTGCGGCAGCGGCGTCCCACCGCTAACCCGCACGCGCCTCACCGCTGGGGGTGGGACTCCGCTGCCGCTCGTCCCACCCTACGGGGCCATTCCGTGTCCGACGCGAAGAAGATGCACCTCTACCTCCACGTCTGGCGTCAACCCGCCGGCTCGTCCACCGGCGCGATGCGCGACTACGAGATCGACGTGACGCCCGACACGTCGTTCCTCGAAATGCTCGACATCTTGAACGAGTCGCTCATCAAGAAGGGCGAAGATCCGGTAGCGTTCGATTCCGACTGCCGCGAGGGCATCTGCGGCACCTGTTCGCTAGTCATCGACGGCATCCCGCACGGGCCGGACAAGGGTTGCGCCACCTGTCAACTCCACATGCGATCCTTCCAGGACGGCGACCACATCCACATCGAGCCGTTCCGCGCCAAGGCGTTCCCGGTCGTCAAGGACCTGGTGGTGGACCGCACGGCCTTCGACCGGATCATTCAGGCCGGTGGCTACGTGAGCGTGAACACCGGCGGAGCGCCGGACGGCAACGCGCTGCCGGTGGCAGCCGCGGTGCAGGAGCGGGCGATGGACGCGGCGGCGTGCATCGGCTGCGGGGCCTGCGCGGCGGCGTGCAAGAACGCCTCGGCGATGCTGTTCGTCGCGGCGAAGGTGACGCACCTGGCCGAACTGCCGCAGGGCGCGCCGGAACGTTTGGCCCGGGCACGGCATATGCTCGACCAGCACGACGCGGAAGGCTTCGGCAGTTGCACCAACCAGTACGAGTGCGAGGCGGTCTGTCCGAAGGAGATCAGCGTCCGCACGATTGCGCTCCTCAACCGCGACTACGGCAAGGCGACCCTGGCAGGGGTGAGTTAGGGTATAATCGCCGTATCGCACGCGGAGGCGTAGCCGTGCCATCGCCGTTCCCCGGAATGGACCCGTATTTGGAAGAACCCGTTCGCTGGCCGGACGTGCATCACGGGATCATTTCGGAGTTGCAAAGTCATCTGAACCGCGACATTCGCCCACGCTACTACGTCCGCATCGAAGTCCGCGTGATCCGCCTCGAAATCGACGACCCGGCCCAGGCGTTGTTTCGCATCTCCGATTTGCAGGTCGTGACCGATCGACTCGACGTACCGCCACGCCGCCGGGCGCGCGCGGCCGTCGCGGCTGGCGTGGCCACGGCCGTCGAGATCGACACCACCGACTACGAATTTGAGGTCAAACAGGCGCGGCTCAAGATTCACGAGTCCGACAGCAAACGGCTTGTGACCGTCCTCGAAGTCCTCAGTCCGACGAATAAGGCGACCGGGTCCGAGGCCCGGGTCAGCTACCTCGACAAGCGGCAGGAGGCGTACGAGGCCGGCTGCCATTTCGTCGAGATCGACCTGCTACGCCGGGGCAAACCGACGTTCCCCCGCGGCAAAGCCTGCCACTACGCCGTTCACGTCTCGCGGGCCGAGCGCCGGCCCCTGGCCACCGTCTGGCGCATCGACCTGCCGCAACGACTACCCGTGGTTGGCGTCCCGCTCCTCGCTGGCGACGCCGACGCCGAAGTCGATTTGCAGGCTGTGTTGAATTCCACCTATGAACGCGGGGCGTACGACGCGGACACGGATTACACGCTCGACCCTGTGCCGCCGCTGTCACCCGCCGACGCCCGGTGGGCCGACGCACTCCTACGCAAAGCCGGTCTCCGCCTCGCCCGCAAGCGCCGCTGACGGTCGTAGCGGTAGTACTGCCGATGTCCAGCGGTCTCGGCCCGCGTCGCGCTACTTTTCGACCGGCCGCGTTTGTAAGCTTTGCGTGTCGATCTTCGTGGAGACACGTCCAATGGACCTTGCCAGCAAGCGCGTCGTCGTCACCGGGGGGGCCGGGTTCCTCGGCCGTCACGTCGTCGAGGAACTCGAACGTCACGGCTGCCAGCCGGTCGTGCCGCGCAGCCGCGACTACGACCTCGCCACGCCCGCCGGCGTTGAGCGTCTCTTCGCCGACGTGAAGCCGCAAGTCATCGTCCATCTGGCGGCCGTCTGCGGCGGCATCGGCATCAATCGCCGGCTGCCCGGCACCTTCTTCTACCAGAATCTGATGATGGGCACGCTCTTATTGGAGCAGGCCCGGCAGCGCGGCGTCGAGAAATTCGTCGCCGTCGGAACCGTATGCTCGTACCCGAAGTTCACGCCGGTGCCGTTTCACGAAACCGACATCTGGAACGGCTACCCCGAGGAGACGAACGCCCCCTACGGCCTCGCCAAAAAGGCGCTGCTGGTGCAGGCGCAAGCCTACCGCCAGCAGTACGGGTTCAACACCATCTACCTGATTCCGACGAACCTCTACGGCCCCGGCGACAACTTCGACCTGGAGAGCGGCCACGTCATCCCGGCCCTGATCCGCAAATGCGTCGAGGCGCGCGAGACGGAGCAGCCGGCGATCGAGTGCTGGGGCACCGGGAGCGCCACTCGCGAGTTCCTATACGCTGGCGACGCTGCCTGCGGCATCGTCCGGGCCGCCCGGTTCTACGACGGCGCGGAGCCGTGCAACCTCGGTTCGAGCGAGGAGATCAGCATTCGTCAACTCGTCGAACTGGTGGCCACGCTGACCGGTTACGCCGGCCGCGTCGAATGGAACAGCGCCTATCCCGACGGCCAACCGCGGCGAAAGGTGGACGACGGCCGTGCTCGCGAACTGTTCGGCTACCGGCCGGAAGTCGATCTGGCCGAAGGGTTGAAACGGACCATCGCGTGGTACGAGCAGCACATCCGGCAGCCCGTGACCGTCTGAACCCGTCCGCACACCTCGCACCAACCCTGCCGGCGGCGCGTTGCCACCGCCGCGGCGGCGATTTATCGGACATTCCGCCGACGCGGCTCGCCCCACCTCCGGGCCGTGCCCGATGTCACCCTCGACCGCGACGGACTGCGAACCACCCGCGAGGGCCAACGAGCATGAGACGCTGGTATTTTCGACACGCTTCCACCCTGATTCTCGCCGCGACGCTGCCCCTGAAGCTGCTCGCGCAACCCACACCACAAACCCCGCCCGTGCCGGGCAACCCGCCGGCCACGCCTGCCCCGACGCCTGCGCCCGTGCCCGCGCCGGTCCAACCGGTCGCGCCGGTCCACCCGGCCGCGCCGGCCCAGACACCCGTTACTGGTATCCCCGTCGCTCCCGGCGTCGCCGGCGTACCGGGTCTGCCGCCGGGCGTTTTCCTGGGCGTCGACGCCTACCGTGCTGCGACGCCGTATCACGCGACGGTCGTCGGTCGGGCGGCTCCGAACCCGGCGTACAACCGCCACAACTTTACGATCCCGTGCTTCAACCCGAATCAGAACTTCGCCCCGCTGGAGCTGGTCAAACCCGACTGCCTCGGCAAGGCGTGGGGCTTCTTTGCCCATTGGACGCGCTACACCGGCGGCAACAACGGCTGCGGCTGCGGCGCGGCCGGCGGCTGCGATGGCTTCCTGCCGACGGGCGGTAATTGGGGCGGGCCGGTCGCGGCGAAACCGACGGTGGACACCGGTATGACGCAGGTCGGCTTCTGGCCGTTCTCGAAGGACAAAACCGAGGTCGGCGTCCACGGTGTCGGTAGTTGCGCGACCTGCGGCAACACGAAGAATTTCATCCTCGGCTCGTCGCGGAGTTACTTCGGCGAGTCGTCGCGGGAGTTCTTCGAGCGACCGCCGGCCGTGGATGGCATCCGCCACAAGTGGAACATGCCACCGACGATCTACCGCATCCACCCGTACTACGCCCCGCCGCCGGCTCGGACGATCCCGCCGACCGTCGCGGCGATTCAGCCGCAGTAGCCGCCGTTTCGAGGCGCAATATCTCGTAGGGTGGGACTCGTTCCACTCGTCCCACCCTACATGGATCGCTAGACTGCGCGCATGAAGCGCGCTATCATACTTCTCGTTCTTGCCACCGGCTGTTCCCGCCCCGCCCAGCGAGTCGTCCTCTACTGCGCCCAGGACCGCGAGTTTGCCGAGGCGATCCTCGGCGACTTCACCAAGGCCACCGGCCT
>CAZNSL010000527.1:0-4821 GCA_964574975.1 uncultured Alcaligenaceae bacterium
CCGAACGGGAACCTGGCGTATGCCCTGCGCATCTTCGGCAAACCGGCCCGCATGAGCGCCTGCGACTGCGAGCGCACGGCCGACCCGGCGTTGCCGCAGACGCTCTACCGCATGACCGACCCAGCCGTCTTGCAGAAGCTGACCGACCGAAACAACCGCCTGAACGCACTACTCAAGTCGGACCGGACCGACGCCGAGATCGTCGAGGAGTTGTTCCTGGCGTGCCTGGGCCGCTTTCCGACGGCCGACGAACGCGAGGCGTTCGCCCATTACGCCGAGCGCGGCACGAGCCGCGCCGCGGCACTGACCGACGCCACCTGGGCACTGATCAACACGCGCGAATTCATCCTGAACCACTGACCGCGTTCCAAGGGATTTTCCCATGACCGACTGCGAAGGCTTCTATCGCCGCGACTTCCTCAAGATCGGTTCCGCCGGCCTGCTCGGCTTGAGCCTGCCGCAACTGCTGCGCATCGAAGCCCGTGCAGCCAACGCTCCGACGAAAAAGGCGAAGTCGGTCATCATGGTCTGGCTGGCCGGCGGCCCGGCCACCATCGACATGTGGGACCTGAAACCCAACGCACCCGAAGGCGTCCGCAGCGACTTCAAGCCGATCGCAACCACCGCTGCTGGCGTCCAGATCAGCGAACACCTGCCGAAGATGGCGCAGGTAATGGACAAGGCGACGCTCGTGCGCTCCGTCGCGCATACGATTCCGTCGCACGAAATCGCCACCACGTTCATGACCACCGGCAACAAGCCGACGGCCTCGCTACAGTACCCGTCGCTCGGGTCGGTGGCGGCGAAGCTGTTGCCGGTCGAGCGTGGCGTGCCGCCGTACGTGGCTTTCGGCGACCTGCGCGGCGGCAAGGCCGGCGGGCCGGGCTACCTCGGCACCGGCTACAACCCGTTCTTCGTCGAGGGCGTCGGCGGTCGGGGCAACGCGCCGGTCAACCTGCGCGTCCGCGGCATCCAACTGCCGAACAACTTCTCGCTCGACGACCTCGCCCGCCGCGACGAGTTGCTCAAGAGCTTCGACCGGGGCTTCCAGGCGCTCGACAATAACGGCGACGTGACCGACGGCCTCGATGGCTTCCACAAGCAGGCCCTCGAGATCCTGCGCTCGAACCGGACCAAACAAGCGTTCAACCTCGCCGCGGAACCGCAGGCACTGCGCGAGAAGTACGGCACCAACGGTTTCGGCACCGGCGCGCTGGCCGCTCGCAGGCTCGTCGAAGCGGGCGTGCGCTTCGTCACCGTCAGCCTCGGCGGTTGGGACACGCACGACGGCACCTTCGCCAAACATCGGCAGACGCTCCAGCCGGCGCTCGACCGGACGCTCTCGACCTTGATCGCCGACCTCAACGACCGCGGGCTACTCGATTCGACGATCGTGTACTGTGCCGGCGAGTTCGGCCGGACGCCGAAGATCAACCAGCGCATCGGCCGCGACCACTGGGCGCGGTCGATGGCGGTGCTGTTGGCCGGCGGCGGCCTGAAGCGCGGCTACGCCCACGGCGCGACCGATGCGCACGGCGCGGTGCCGGCCACCGATCCGGTGTCGCCGGACGACGTGGCGGCGACGATCGTCCACTGCCTCGGCATCGACCCGCACGCGGAACTGCAAACGCCGACCGGCCGGCCAGTGCAACTGTTCCGCGAGGGCAAGGTGGTCGAAGGGCTGCTGGCGTAGGACAATGCGCGGCGATTCGGTAGGTTCCGCCTGCCGCTCGGGGTCCCGCCCGTCAGGCGGGACATACTCGAACCCGACATCGACGCGATTGCAGCCCAACTCTCCGCGTTCTAACGGTTGCGCCGGCCACCAACTTTGCCCGATGTGCGCCGGCGCGCCAAATCGCTTTGACGGCAATTCGCGCCCAGCTTACCGTGGAGGTTCCTCACTCGCTGGAGCCTTCACGATGTACAGCATTGTTCTCGCCGCCGCGATGTCCACCGCTCCCGTGGCCCCCGACTTCGGCGGTCGCTTCCGCGGCGGCTGCGGCGGTTGCTACGGCTGCTCCGGTTGCACCGGCTGTTCCGGCGGCGGCGGCTTCCTCGGCCTCGGCCTTCTGTCCCGGTCGTCGAGCCGTTACGGCTCCTGCTGCGGCGGATGTCACGGTTGCTCTGGCTGCGCCGGCAGCAGCTTTTCCATGTCCTGCTTCGGTAGCGTCAGTTGCTACGGCGGTTGCTTTGGCAGCGGATACCTGAGCGGCTATGCCGCCGTGCCCTACGCGGCCCCGATGATGCCCGCGCCATTCGCACCGCTGGCCGCTGCCGGCGTGCCATCGTTCGAGCCGCCGCTGGCCGGCGTGCCATCGTTCGAGCCGCCAATGGCCGGAGCGCCGGACGCCGCGGCGCTACCGCCACTCGACGCTCCAGCCGCCCCGATGCTGCCGCCGGCCGCGGTGGAAACGACCTCGAACTTCGCCACCGTCGTCGTGTCGATGCCGGCCGACGCCAAACTGTTCGTCGAGGGCCAGGAGTGGACCAGCGACGCCGGCCTGCCGACTCGTACCTTCCGCACGCCGGCGATCGACGCCGGCCGGACCTACTACTACGCCTTCAAGATGGAGGTCGTCCGCGGCGGCCGCACGCTGTCGCAGACGCAGGAAGCCCGGCTGCAAGCCGGCAAGACTTCGCGAGTGGTGTTCACCGAGTTGAGCGCGGGTACGAGCCGGTCGCTGGCCCAGTTCGCGGTGCGGACGAGCGATTCGTGATCTGAGATTTGAGATTTGCAAATCTCAGATAGTCAGTACCTCAGTTCCAGCCCGAACTGCACGCCGTGGGCGTAGAAATCGTCACGGCGTGTCGTCGCTCGTGGGGCCGCCGGGCCGGACTGGGCACCGAACAACAGACTCGCCGGCACCAGGCGCGGGTTGAACGTCGGGTCGATCTGCCCGCCGGCCCGCGCCACGTCGTTGATGTACAGGAAGTCGTAACCGATCGACGCGCGTAGGTTCTGCGTTAATTGGCAGCCGACCGTGCCGTTGACGGCCGGCACCACGGCGAAGCGGTTCGTTACCTGCCCGCCCGCGTTGCCGCCCGGCACTGCCAGCAGCCCGCCGAGCGCCGATCGCGGCCCGTCGATCTCCTCCGTCCGACCAAAGACGTTGATCGACTCGTGGTTCGGCCCCACGGCCACGCGGGCGCAGCCGGCCAGAAAGAGCGGCCCCAGCCGAGCTTCGGCCCGCACGCCGATTTCGCCGCCGGTGAACAGGTTGCGGGCGTCGAAGCGGTCGGTGATCCGCAGGGCGTTCACCTGCGCCCCAGCGAGTGCCAGCGTACCGGCCAGCGCCGTCGTCTCCTGCCGCACTTGCAGCGTCTCGTCGAGGTCGAGGTGACGGACGCCGAAGAACACGTCCACGGTGTGCGTCGCCGGGCAATACGCAATGTTCTTGACGAACCCCGCCGACGCGCTCCACAGCCGCGACGACGTGTCGCGGTCGATCCGTCCGAACGCCACGCCCGGCGACGCGACGATGACATCGACGGCTGAATTGGTCAGCACGTTGTACAGCGGCCGGACGATCGGCCCCATGCCGGTGAGCGTCGCCGACACCGACTTCTGTTCGAGCGCGAAGCCTTCGAGGAACATGCCGGACGTATGCCGATCATCGAACCAGATGCCGGTCTCGGCCCGCACGCCGTTGAATCGACCATAGTCGAGCATGCCGCCGATGGTGCCGTCGGGGGCCGTCGCCAGCGGCGGAGTCCAGCCGTCCTTGATCCACCACAAAAGGCCGCCACCGCCGACCCAGACGCGGTGGCACGGCCCCAGGTGGCAGTCGCGGAACTCCGGCTTCTTCAACTCCGAGCCGGCATTGCTGCTCGTGTCCGATTGTTGCTGTTGCTGCTGCGCGGGCGCTGGTTGTGCCGGGGGCTGAACGGCGCCGGCCGGAGGCGTGACGGCCTGCGGCTTGGGAAGCTCGGGGACCGGCAGGGCCGGCGTGGCCGGCGGCGTCACGGGAGTCGGGCCGGGTTTGGCCGAGTCGGGCAGCGTGACGGTATCGGGAAGCCTGGCCGGTGGCGCGTCCTGGGCGACGAGCCGACCGACGGCCAACAGCACCCCGGTGATCGTCGTGCCCCACGCCCGCATTGCGCCGCCTCCGTGCCGGGGGCGCGCCGCGCCCCTGCCTCCTCTATCGGCACGACGGCACGACCGGAATAAGCGGTAAAGTACTCCAATTGGCGTGCGGTCCCGGCGGCGGGCACAAAGTACACTGACAGACGCCAACCGCGAGGACCGCCGATGTCCGCTCTCCGCGCCACCCTGACCCGCTGCTTGCGCTCCCTGCCTGCTTCGTCCGATGCCGAGTTGCTTGCCGCCTACGTGGCCCGGCGCGACGAGACAGCTTTCCATGCCCTCGTCGAACGGCACGGGCCGATGGTGCTACGCGTCTGCGCCCGCGTTCTCGGCGACCGGGCTGCCGCGGAGGATGCATTCCAGGCGACGTTTCTGCTCCTGGCTCGGCGGGCCGATGAGCTGCGTCGCCCGGAACGGCTCGCGGGCTGGCTGTTCGGCACTGCCCGCCGCGTGGCACTCAACGCCCGCACCGCCGCGGAGCGCCGCCGCCGGCACGAGCGCGCAGCAGCGGTGGCACCGGTAGTCGCCGAGCCGACCGCCCGCGACCTGTTCGACGCGCTGGACGAGGAGGTCGCCCGGCTGCCGGAGGTTTACCGGCTGCCGCTCTTGCTCACCTACTGGCAGGGGTTGGCGCAGGCCGAGGTCGCGGCCCGGCTCGGCTGGTCGGCCGGGTCGGTGAAGGGCCGGCTGGAGCGCGGCCGGCGGCACCTCGCGGAACGGCTGCGGCGACGCGGCGT
>CAZNSL010000528.1:0-4818 GCA_964574975.1 uncultured Alcaligenaceae bacterium
GAAATCGAACTTATTGCGGCAGTGGTGGAGGCACGCTGGCGAACAGGTCGCGCAGTTCCGCCACCGTTTCGGCCGCGGCCCACGATGCCATCCCAGTCTTCCACACCAGAGTCGAGCGCGTCAGTTGGCCGCTGCCCGCTTTGGCCGCGAGGGCCGTCATGTCGTACGGTCCTTCCTGCTTTCCGCCGATGCCCAGGAAGAAGCTCAGACCCTGCGACGGCAATGGTGGTGGCCCACCTGCCGATGGGGCATGCGCCCCGGCGACCGCGCCGGCCATCTGCTGGCCGATCGCCAGACCAGCTCCGATGCCCGCACCCATGCCGCCCATGCCGCCGGGGTTCTGCGCCGCATCGCGGATCGCTTCTGCCGTCTGGTAGCGCGTGAACTGGTCCATACTGCCGAGGACGCCAATCTTCGAGCGCGTATCGAGCGCTTTTTCGACTTCCTCCGGCAGCGATATGTTCTCGACGTAGAATTGGGTCAGAATGATGCCCATGCCGGCTACTTCCGCGCCGACGCGCTCGAGGGCCAGCGTACCGAGTTTCTGATAGTTTCCGGCGAGGTCCAGGACCGGCAGTTTCGCCTGGCCGACTACGTCCACGAAGCGCGAGACGATGACGTTGCGCAACTGATTGGTTACGTCGAATGTCTCGAAGCTCGGGTCGGTGGCCACGAGTTGGCGGAGGAACGTGGCCGGGTCGCCGACGCGCATCGCGTAGGTGCCGAATGCCCGCAGCCGAATCGGGCCGAACTCGGGGTCGCGGACCATCACCGGGTTCTGCGTGCCCCACTTCTGGTCGGTCCACTGCTTGGTCGAGACGAAATACACCTCGGCCTTAAACGGCGACTCGAAACCGTACTTCCAGCCCTTGAGCGTGCCGAGGATCGGCAGGTTGGCGGTGTCGAGGGTGTACATTCCTGGCGTGAATACGTCGGCGATCTGGCCCTCGTTGACGAACACGACCGACTGTCCTTCGCGGACGGTCAACTTCGCGCCGTTTTTGATCTCGTTGTTGTAGCGCGGGAAGCGATACGCGAGCAATTCGCTGCCGGACGGCTCGGTCCATTCGACAATGTCGATCAGTTCGCCGGTCAATTTGTCCCAGAGGCCCATGGCGAATCTCCGGTTCGGGGTGTACGGGGTCGTGGAAGTTGCCGGTATTGTCGCGGCCGGAGCTACGAAATCAACTGTGAGGTACTTCGTCGTCGGGGAACACGGGTTTAGTCGCGTCGATGAAAAGCCAGAGGATAACGGCCAGCCCATAGAGGGCGGCGAAACTGTAGAAGTTCCAGTGATATCCTGGCATGAGGTCACCGCGTGTCTCGCGGGAGATCAGGAGCAACTCGCCGATGACGTAGCTCGACGCTGCCCCACCGAGGTTACCGACCGTGTTCATGCAGCCCGCCACAATGGCCGCGTGCCGCCGACCGATATCCTGACAAGTCGCCCACGCCGACCCCATAGCCAGATCGTTGAAGAACCCGGTGAAGGCCAAGGCCAAGCCGAACGTCCAACCGCTCGGAGCGACAACGCACGCTAAATACAGCGGTACACAAACGCCGTGGCCGACCATGCCGAAAATCCGGCGGCCCCAGCGGCGGTCGCCGGTGCGGCGAATGTAGCGGTCGGTCAGCCAGCCCCCGAGTAGGCAGCCGGCCGCGCCGAGGAGCAACGGGCCGCCCTTGGCCAGCGAACCCCAAGCGCTATCCTTGGGGACGCCGTGCATCTCCTGAAGGTAGGCCGGCAGGTAGTTCACGTTGAAGTACCAGCCGTACGACATCAGGAAGTACATGACGCAGACGGCCCAGAGATTGCCGCTGGTCAGGAGCGTCCCCCACGGCACGTTGGCTTCCGCCCGTTCTGCTGCGCCGGCCGCCCCAGCGCGGATCAGTGCCACCTCAGCAGCGTTGACTCCGGGCTTCTCTTCGGGGTGGTTGCGGAACCAGACAGCGAATGCAACGCACCAGACGATGCCCGTCACTCCGAACATCAGAAAGGCGTACCGCCACGGCAGGCCGCCCCAGACGACGACGGCGGTCCAGATGAGTGGCGTCAGGCCACCCATCAGACGGCCCGACATCCACACCCATCCTTGCCCCATGCCGCGTTCAGTGACCGGCAGCCAATTGTGCAGCGCCCGGGTGATGTTCGGGAACGCACCGGCTTCGCCGATGCCGAACAGGAAGCGAATGACGATGAGCGTCGTCAATCCGACCAGTGTGTAACCTGCAACCGTGAGGCCGGCCAGCCCGGTGAGGGCCGTAAAGAACGACCACCACAGGACAATGCGGATGAGCGTCGAGCGCGGCCCGAACACGTCGCCGAGCCATCCGGTGGGAACCTCGAACAGTGCGTAGGCGAGGCTGAACGAGGTGAACGCCCAGCGCAAATCCTCGGAACCCTGAAGACCGAGTGCCGCGGGCAGATAGTCTTTCTGAGCCGCTGAACCGATGCACAAACGGTCGAGGTAGGTGATCGCCGCCAGCGAACAAGCGAAGCCGAGAACGCCGTAACGGTAGCGCGTCGGCTGCGCCACGGAGGCGAGAGGTTGGTTCATGGAGCATCAACCCGCGGGCAGGAAACGAACTGGCCGGGCGTCGCCACTGTATCGGCGACGCTCGGCCAGTACAACGGCCCGCGCTCGAATTACTTGACCTTGCCCTTGGGCCGACCCGACGGAGTCTTGCCAGGCGGCGTCGGCGGAGGCGTGGCTCCTTTGCCCGGCGTCGTCGGTGCTGGCGGTGCGGTGACTTTGCCTGGCGGCGTATTCGTAGGTTGGCCACGCCCGGGTAGAATCGCGCCAGCCCCCGGAGGCAGCACTGGCGGGCGGGCCGGGAGAAACGCCAGGACCGGCTTCGGCTTGGGCCTTCCCTTGACGGCCGGTGGGACGATCAGTTGCAGTGACTGGAAGATGTCGACCTTCTGACAGTTGACCGCGTCTTGGTGGACTTGCTTGTTGTTCGCCTTCGGATCATACACGTTGATCTGCCGAATACCCGGCGTTGCGACCGGCTCCCAGGCAACTTCTCCGGGGTACAGGACGTAGGGCTTGCCGCGGCGGATCTGGCCGTTGACGACCGTTGCCGTCTGGATGACCACGACGGCGTTGGTGTCGTTCTTGAACCCAAGCCAAGCGGCGTCCGCCGTCGATGCGCACAGCATCCCCGCGATCAGGGCGAGGCCGAACAGGCCCACACGCCGTCGAGGTTGAGCTGTAGCGAACATGGTTACGGACCCTGTGCGAAGCCGGAATCTCACCGACGGGGAGACGCCCCATCGCCACCGACTTGCGCCGGGCGAGAAAAAATGCACCGCTGGCGACCCTCAAACGAGGGCACCGGCGGTGCATCGTTCCGCCGTAACCGGTTCCTACGCCACGGCTTTCATATCGCTGGACGCACGACGCCGTTTCGCCTCGAACCGTCGAGTTTCGCGCGCGGCCAGGTCGATGCCGGCCTTGTCCCAGTTTTCCAGGGCGATGTCGAATCCCGCCAGTTTACCGGCATCGACGACATGGCCGACCAGTTCACCGGATTGGCAGACTCCGTTGGCAATCAACTTCGCCTCGTAGTCGAGCAGACGCTGCCGCAACTCGGTCCCGTTAGCCGGGCGGCGGTGGTCGGATGCATCAACGGCCACGACGGACTTCGGCTTCGGTTGGGCGAATACCGGCAACACCGGCGGTCGGACGATCTGCTTCTTCTGCGGATCGTAATCGACCCACTGCGACGGTAACCGGTAGAGGTAACGGCCCACTCCGAATTTTACGGCAGCTCGCTTCAGCGCATCGCTGAACGCGGCTTTCAGTCGGTCGCCGCCGTCGGGCTGTTCGCTCGGCCCGCCCACGTCCATCTTCGTCACCCATTCGCCGCCGATGCGCAGTCGCAGCCGGCACACTACGGAGCCGTCCGGCAGGCATTCGTATTCGTCCTGCCAACCTTCGACGCCGAGAACGTCGTCGAGGCGGTCCTGGATGACGCGGGCGTCCACGTAAGCGAGCGCCAAGGCGCGGTGACCGGATACGACTTGCGGCTTGAACTTGACCTCGCGCTGGTCGAATGGCGCGGTCAACGCTTCGGTGAGCTTTCTGACATTCGACACAGGACTTGCCTCCTTCAACAGATGTCTTATTAGTGTACACCTGTTTCGTAATGGAAGTCGAGGTCGGATTAGACAATTGCCCCTTCGATTTCGTGGATTTCCGATTCGGTCAACCGCCATTCGGCAGCACCGATCACACCGGCGACCTGTTCCGCCCGTCGGACGCCGACGATCGCGCCGGTGACTTCCGGCCGGCGTAGCGTCCAGGCAATCGCCGCTTCACCGGCCGTGTGGCCGTGGCGGGCGGCTACAGCCTTAAGCCGCTCGACGAGTCGAAGATTATGTGTCAGCAGCGGCTCTTGGAAATCGGGGTTCTTGGTCTTGCGCCAATCGTCCGCCGGCAGCGTCGCAATCCGGTCGCGAGTCATCGTGCCGGATAGCAAGCCATTCCGCATCGGCGAATAGACGAGGACACCGACGTTGTGTCGGCCGCAGTACGGCAGCACCTCGGCTTCGATGTCGCGCTTGACGAGCGAGTACGGCGGTTGGAGTGACGTGACGGGCGCGATGTTGCGGACGCGTTCCAGCTGAACGGCGTTAAAGTTCGAGACGCCTATCCAGCGCACTTTGCCCTCGTCCTTGAGCCGGGCCATCGCGGTCCAGCCCTCCTCGATATCCTCGTCGGGTTCCGGCCAGTGCATCTGATAGAGGTCGATTCGTTCGACGCGCAGGCGGCGCAGGCTGTCCTCGCATTCGCGACGAACGGAGTCGGCCTT
>CAZNSL010000529.1:0-4808 GCA_964574975.1 uncultured Alcaligenaceae bacterium
ACTTCAGGTGCTCCCGCAGCTTCGCGCCGTATTTCGGGTCGGCGAGCGCGAACTCGACGAACGCGGCGTAGTAGCTCTCGAAGTTGCCGATGTCGTAGCGCTGCTCGCCCGGCGGTAGGCGAACGCCCAGCACCTTGCCGCCGCGGTGGATCATCGCCCGGATCGCGTCGGTCAACTGAATCTCGCCGCCCTTGCCCGGCTTCGTCTGGGCGAGTAGGTCGAAGATCGTCGGACGGAAGACGTAGCGGGCCGCCACCGCGAGGTTGCTCGGTGCCTCGTCGACCGATGGCTTCTCGACGATGTCGGCCAGTGGAAACACGTCGGCCGCGTCGCCGCGCGGAGCGGCGATACCGTATTGGCGCACCTCCGCGCGCGGCACCTCCTCGAACGCGATCACTGCGTCGGCCCCCTGCGCCGCGAACGCGCCCAGCATCCGCGTCACCACCGTCGATTGCGCGTTCAGGCCGATGATCGAGTCGCCGAGGGCGACCACGAACGACTGCATTCCTACGAATGGCCGGGCGGTCAGGATCGCGTGGCCGAGGCCGAGCTGCCGCCGTTGACGGGTGTAGGCGTACTCGACCTTGGCCCGCTCGAAGTCAAGTTCTTCGAGCAATTCTTCCTTGCCGGTCTCGCGCAGGAAGGCGACGAGTTCGCCGTTGACGTCGAAGTGGTTCTCGATCGACGCCTTGCCGGGGCCGGTGACGAATAGGCAGCGGCGCATGCCGGCGCGGGCGAGTTCCTCGACGATGTACTGCACGACCGGCTTGCGGCCGACCGGCAGCATCTCTTTCGGTTGGCTCTTGGTGGAGGGCAAGAGGCGCGTGCCGGCCCCAGCAACGGGCACGACGGCAAGGTCGATGGCGGACATGCTCGCATGATACGGAATCGAAGACGAAGCCAAAGGACGCACGGCTCACTTACGATCCTTCGATGCCAAACGACTTCCGGCACCGGTGTGGGCCCGAACCGTGCCGAGCTTGGTTGCGGTCCACGTCTCGCCGTTTTCGACGACGAGTTTACCGGATGACGGCCGCCAGAAGTGCGCAGGCCGAGGGCGTATCGCAGGCTACTCCGCGAGGATTCCAGGCCGCCAGCGGTGGCCACCCAAACGATGTTCAACGCGGCAACTTGGCGACATCCACCAAACGGACGGTTCCATTATCGCCGCAATAGGCGAGGGTTCGCCCGCCCGGAGCGAAGGCGACATCGCGGATGCGGCCCGCGGGACTGGTGAGTACGGCCCGCTCGCGCCCCGAATCGACGGCCCATAGGCGTAAGGTTCCGTCGTAGCCACCGGACGCCAAGGTTTGACCATCGGGTGCAAAGCATACGGCGCTGATGCTGCCGACATGTCCATCGAACACCTTGGTTTCCCGAACGGCCTCCACATCCCAAATGCTCACGGGGCTAGGGAGATCTTTGCCCTGGTGCGAACGATTCCCCCCCGTTGCCAAAAACCTGCCGTCCGGCGAAAACGCCAAACACCAAGCTCCATTGCCGCCCTGCCCCTTCAGGAAGGCGCGTTCCTGCATTGTACCCGCATCCATGAGTGCAATGCCTCGACTCGTCGCCAACGCGAGAGTGTTGCCATCCGGCGAAAATGCTAGGCGATATATATGCGCGTATTTGTCCGTGGCTGGCATTTTCTTCAGTTCTTTGCCTGTCGGCACCTCCCACAGAACCACGACTCCGCTAGTCCTCCTTAGCTTATCGGTTTCCAATCGATCAGTAACTCCCGCGAGTACTCGTCCATCGCGCGAAAACGCTAGCGACCGGGTCAACGTTGCGCCCCCCGTCAACGAAATCGGAGGAATAATCGCTTGGCCATTACTTATATCCCAAATCCGCACGAACTGTTCGGCACCACCCGTTGCAACCGTTCTGCCGTTTTGTGCGATGGCGACGCTCCAAATCGCGCCGCCATGTCCGAGGTACTTCTGAATTTCCCGGCCAGTGCCAACGTCCCACGTACGGGCCGTCTTATCGGCCCCGCCGGTAGCAATTATCCGGGAATCCGGACTATACGTCACTGCATATACGGGTCCATCGTGACCTCGACATTCAGTCGATGCTGTATCTGGTCTGTCGGCACGACAACTATCCATGGCGAAAATCAAAAAACAAAGGAATAGTGTGATCGCAACGATAGGCAAAATGGCCGCGTTTCTCGCCATGATGACCGACTCCAGTTTCGTGACTTCATATCGAACTCTCGATGATTTCGGCTCCCTGAACCGGCCTCGTCGAACGACTTCGCCGATTCCGCAATGCCACACGCAAGGAAAAGATGCCGACCAGTGTCAATGTTATCGTCCCAGGCTCGGGAACTGGCATTACTGGATCGTCAAACCCCCAATATGCAGCGTTTGCTATGCTGATCGTTTGAGTTACCGGGTCCGAAGTCGAGAGGAACAAGTAACCTCGCCAGATTGAGTGATCTGAGTATGAGCGAGCAGAAGCGTCGATGAAGTCTGATTGGTTCGCGAGACCTCCCCCGGAATCGTAGAATGGTTCAGGGTCGCCGACACTGTCAACATACCAGACCATTTCGTCAGGTTCGGCTGGGTTATGCCAAGTTGCTGCATTTGGATGCGGGACGTTTGTACGGACCAATTGAATCCAACGAACGTTTGCCGCGCCTCTATTACTGGGCTCATAATGAAGGTCCAGGGCAGCACCTCCAGCTCCCGGTCGCGGGGACGCATTGATAGACAATCCACCTGCCGTTATTGCTGGCGTTGTTTCGACCCAGGCCGAGTAGTGATCCAGCCGAATAGTTCCTTGTACGGCAAACGAGTTAGTCACTCGCCATGTGTAGTTGGCGGCGGTGAGGCAGTGGTTGAAGATGTCCGCGAAAGTCGTTGGCGGTTGCCCTTCTACAGGCGGCGGAAGCGGAAAGGCTTCGAGAACCCCGGACGGAGCGAGGTTCACCGTGTAGTACATGAAGTCCGATTGGAGTGGAGAAGTTGCCGAAGGAGTTTCCGTAGGGTTGCCGAAAGGCGTAACGAGAACCTGAGCGCGAGCCACAGCCGGTGCAATCGACAAGAAGGCTATCGCAGCTAGACGCGTAAACGCCGAACGATTTTCCGAGTATCGCATGGCTTCAACCTGCCCTCGTATTGAGGGCCGATACGGCGACTTGTGGGCATCATCAACGCAAACAACCCCGCATCGTATTTCAGGCAAAGGGCAGTGTCAAGCTTTGGGGCTGCGAAGCGGCATGTGCGTCCTAGTACGGCCAGCCCCTTCGCGGCGGCATTCTAGCTGGAAATGCGCTGCGTGCCTTGTCCCATGCCCGGCCCGGCCGCAAAATAACCGTACACGCCTCCGCACACACCCCGCCGTCAGGAGATATTCGTCATGTCCGACCTCTCGAAACCCGTCCCGTCGCGCCGCGACGCTCTCAAGACCGCCGGCACCTTCGCCGCCGCGTCGACCCTCGCCGGCGTCGTGCTGCCGCAGGTCCACGCCGACGGCAGCAGCATGATCGAGGTCGCTCTGATCGGTGCCGGCGGCCGCGGCACCGGCGCGGCCGAGAACGCGCTGAAGACCGAGAAGCAAGGCCCCATCAAACTCGTCGCCGTGGTTGACGTGGTCGAGAAAAATGCCAAGACCGCCCTGCACGAACTCGAAAAAGAGAAGCTCGGCAAGCAGCTCGAGGTACCCGAGGAGCGCCAGATCATCGGCTTCGACGGCTACAAGAAGGCCATGGACCTCTTGCGGCCCGGCAGCATCGTCATCCTGACCACGCCGCCGGCGTTCCGCTGGCCGATGTTTGCCTACGCCATCGAGAAGGGGCTAAACGTCTTCATGGAGAAGCCGGTGTGCGTTGACGCCGGTAGCGCCAACAAAATCCTCGAACTCGCCAAGAAGGCCGATGCGAAGAACCTCAAGGTCGCCGTCGGCCTCATGTGCCGCCACTGCCACGCGCGCAAGGCCCTGGTCCAGCAGATCCAGGACGGCAAGCTCGGCGAAATCCTGCTGTTGCGGGCGATCCGTGCGCAGGGGCCGGAGGCGAGTTGCTTCTCGACGGTAAGGGACTTTAAGCCGGAGAACACAGAGCTGCTCAACCAGATTCGCCGATTCCACTCGTTCCTGTGGCTCAGCGGCGGCAGCTACAGCGACTTCCTCATCCATAACATCGACGAGTGCTGCTGGATGAAGGGCGATAACACCTGGCCGGTGAAGGCCAACGGCTACGGCGGCCGGCACTACAAGGGCAAGACGGTCGAGGGCCAGCACTACGACTTCCTCGACCAGAACTTCGACAGTTACTCGGTTGAGTACACGTTCGCCGACGGGACGAAGCTGGAGCTGCGCGGCCGCACGCAACCGAACTGCGAACGGGAGTTCGCCAGCTTCGCCCACGGGACGAAGGGGTCGGCGCTGGTCTCGATCTCCGGCCACTCGCCGGCCCACTGCCGCATCTTCGAGGGACAAAACATTAACACCAACGTCCGCTCGACCCGCGGCGTGGTCTGGAAGGCACCGGACGAGGAGCCGAACCCGTACCAAGTTGAGTGGGAGGACTTCATCGACGCGATTCGCAACGACAAGAAGTACAACGAGGCGCACCGCGGCGCGATGGCCAGCGCGATCACGGCCATGGGCCGGTACTCGGCCCACATTGGCCGCGAGACGACGCTGGAGGAGTACCTGAAGGCAGGCCAATTCTTGGCCCCGGACATCGATTCTCTGACGCTCACCGGCCCCTCGCCGCTGGTGGCCGGTAAGGACGGCAAGTATCCGGTGCCGAACCCCGGCGGCCGGAAGGGCAAGGCGGAGTATTAAGTGCTGACGGAAGG
>CAZNSL010000530.1:0-4808 GCA_964574975.1 uncultured Alcaligenaceae bacterium
GCTTCGCACGATGCGGCCGTCGCCAGCCCGAAGTCGAGGACCTTGGTCGTGCCATCCGCGGTGCGGATCAGGTTGCTCGGCTTGATGTCGCGGTGGATCAGGCCGGCGGCGTGGGCAACCGCCAACCCCTTCGCGGCGTCGCGAGCCGCCCGGCACGCCTCGGCCGCTGGCAGCGGGCCGGCCTGGAGGACCTCGGAGAGCGTCACCCCGGCCACGTACTCCATCACTAGCAGGCACACGTCGCCGATGCGCTCGGCGTCGTGGGCACGAACGATGTGCGCGCAGTCCAGCTTTCCGACCGCCTGGATTTCCCGGACGAACCGCTCGACGGTCTGGGGCCGGCCGTGCCGATCCGGGCGGATCACCTTGACCGCCACCTCGCGCCCCATCAGCGCGTGTTCCGCCAGCCATACGCTGCCCATGCCGCCGGACCCGATTAGCCGCACCGGGCGGTATCGCGGGTGGTCGGCGAGGGCGGCGGGCAAGTCGGCCGCGCCGGCGGCGAGCGAATCCGACAGGGGCCAGGCAAACGTGGAGGTGGACGGCCCCGGAGACGACGGCGTCACGGCGGCTTGGCGTTGGCAGTAGGTCGCCGTTAACAGCCCGACGAGCGTGTCGGACGTTTGTAGGCTGGCCGCCTGGGTCTGGCACGCGTCGCACCCGGACAGGTGCGATTCGAGGTCTTCGTGTTCGGCATCGGGCAGTTTGCCGAGTAGGAAGTCGTGCAGTACCGCTTCGGACGGGTGGAGTTCGGCGAGCATGGGGTTCACCGGGGACGGGTTCGGTGCGTCCACTAATGAAATGGCCGTTCGCCCGAGAACATGTCACGAATTCGCTCGAAGCAACACGACTCCCGCTGCGATTTGCGCCGAGGTCGTCGCAAAAAGTCCTCAGGCCTAGGGTTACGCCGTCATCGAACAGCGGACGTTCACGCCAGCAGCTTCGTCACGACTTCGCCGTGAACGTCGGTCAGGCGGAAGTCGCGGCCCTGGAAGCGGTACGTCAGCCGCGTGTGGTCGAACCCCAACAGGTGCAGGATCGTCGCGTTCAGGTCGTGAATGTGGACCTTGTCCTCGGCGGCGTTGAAGCCCAAATCGTCCGACCGGCCGAGGACCAGCCCCGGCTTGACGCCGCCTCCGGCCAGCCACATCGAGTAGCAGTTCGGGTGGTGGTCCCGGCCATCGTTGCCGCCCTGGACCATCGGCGTCCGGCCGAACTCGCCACCCCAGATCACTAGCGTGTCGTCGAGCATCCCGCGCTGTTTCAGGTCTTTCACGAGGGCCGCGCTGGCCCGGTCGGTGTCCTCGCAGTTCTTCTTCAAGTCCTTGACGAGGTTGCCGTGCTGGTCCCACGCTTCGTGGACGAGTTGCACGAAGCGCACGCCGCGCTCGAGGAGTCGCCGGGCCAGCAGACAGTTGGCGGCAAACGACGGTTTGCCCGGCACCGCGCCGTACAGTTCCAGGACCGACTTCGGCTCCTTCGTCAGGTCCATGAGTTCCGGGGCACTCGCCTGCATGCGGAAAGCCATCTCGTAGGCGCTGATGCGAGCGGCAATCTCCGGGTCGCCGACGGCTCCGAGGCGCTGGGCGTTCAGGCGGTTGAGCGACTCGAGCGCGTCGCCCTGGGCCTGCCGGTCGACGCCCGGTGGGTTCGACAGGAACAGCACCGGGTCGCCAACGCTGCGGAACAACACGCCGGCGTGGGCCGTCGGCAGGAAACCGTTGCCCCACACGGCCGACCCGCCGCTCGGCCCTTTCGCACCCGAGCTGAATACGACGAAGCCGGGCAGGTCCCGCGATTCGCTGCCGAGGCCGTAGGTCGCCCACGCCCCGAGACTCGGCCGGCCGAACTGCTGCGCCCCGGTGGTCAGGAACAGTTGCGCCGGAGCGTGGTTGAAGGCGTCCGTCGTCATCGACTTGACGATGGCGATGTCGTCGATGACCGTCGCCAGGTGCGGTAGCAGTTCCGACAACTCGACGCCGTTCGCGCCGACCTTGTGGAACTTGTACTTCGGCCCGAGGAGCTTCGCGTCGGGGTTGATGAAGGCGGCGCGGTAGCCCTTGAGCAGGTCCGCGGGCGGCAACTGGCCGTCGAACTTCGCCAACTCCGGCTTGTGGTCGAACAGTTCCAGGTGGCTCGGCGCGCCGGCCATGAACAGGAAGACGACGCGCTTCGCTTTCGGGGCGAAGTGCGGCGACTTCGGCGCACCCGAGCCGGCGGCGTTAGCCCCCGGAGTGTTTGCTCCGGGGGCTAACGCCCCCGGCTCGGGGGGCGCAGCCGACGCCGACTCGCCGAGGAGCGCCCGCAGGGCGACGGCCCCGAGGCCGACGCCGCAGTCGCGGAGGAACCAACGGCGGGTGACGTGCCGGCGGAGTTCGGCGTCGAATTGCTGAGCCACGTTCATCGCCGGGTCACTCCTTCGTAATCGTCTCGTCGAGGTTCAGCAGCACCCGGGCGACGAGGACGTAGCTGGCCAGTTGCGTCGGCGTTGCACCGGCGGGCAACTCGCCGTACGAGTCCTTCGACCCGGTGATAATCTCGGCCGGGTTCAACCAGCCGTCGGCCAATCGCCGCCGTTGCGACTCCAAGAGCCGCGTCAGTTCAGCGAGTTCCGCCGCGACCGGCGGCCGGGCCACGCACAGACGGAAGGCGTAGGTCAGCCGGTCGGCGTCGGTCGCGCCGCCCGCGCGCCAGGTGCGGGCGGCGAGAGAGCGGGCGCACTCGACGAACACCGTCTCGTTCAGGGCCGTCAGCGCTTGCAGCGGCGTGTTCGACCGCACCCGCTTGACGCATGCCGCATCGCCGATCGGCACATCGAACGTTTGCAGGGCCGGGTACGGCGTCGAGCGGCGGCGGAAGGTGTACAGCGCCCGTCGGTAGCGATCCGCCCCGGTCGCCTCGGTCCAGGTGAACGGGCCGTAGCTGGCCGGCGGCTGGAACAGAAATGCCGGGGCCGGGGCAAAGACGCTCGGCCCACCGAGCCGGTCGGTGAGCAGCCCACTCGTCGCCAGGGCGATGTCGCGGACGACCTCGCCCTCGACCCTCAACCGCGACCCGCGCGCGAGCAGGCGGTTGTACGGGTCGCGGGCCAATCCCTCCGGCGTAACCCGCGACGATTGGCGGTAGGTCGCCGACGTCACGATGAGCCGGTGCAGGCGCTTCATCGACCAGCCGCCGTCCATGAACTCGACGGCCAACCAGTCGAGCAGTTCGGGGTGCGACGGCGGTTCGGCCTGCGTGCCGAAATCCTCGCTGGTGGCGACCAGTCCGGTGCCGAAGTACGCTTGCCAGACGCGGTTCACAATCGCCCGCGCCGTCGTCGGCGAATTGCGGGCCACCAGCCAGCGGGCGAAGGTTAGCCGGTTCGGCAGGTCTCCCCTCTCCCGGCTTTGCGGGAGAGGGGCCGGGGGGGAGGGGAGAGCGTGCAGGAACGCCGGCACGCCGGGGCCGACCGGCTGTGCCGGCTTGAGGAAGTCGCCGCGCTTCAGAAGTCGCGTGTCCCGCGGTTCGTCGCGGGCCGCCAGCGTCAACGTCATCGCCCCGGCCGGCCACTCGCGCCACAAGGCCTCGATGCGTTCGTTGGCGTCCTTCCACTCGGGCACCGTCGTCCGCCAGTAAGCGAATGCGGTCGCGGTTTGTGCCGGCGTCCGCCGTTCGCGCGGCACGGCGAGAACCTTCCGAACGTCCGGTGGCACCGCGTCGGCCGTGGCTCCATCCGCGTCGGTCGCACTCAGTCGAAAGCGGCCGAGGTTGTTGTTCATGTGGTCGTCGCTGTTCCATCCGCCGTGGTTCTGCTTCAAGTAGAAATGCAGCTCGGTGCCCTCGGGCACCTCGACGGGCTTCTCGGGGACGAACACGGCCACGCGCGGCCGGTTGCGGCGGCCGGGGCCGGCGTCGATGCCCCAGGCGGTGTTGCTGTCGCCGTCGATGGCGAACGCCACCGAGCCGGTCACGCGCTTGCGTCCGGAACGGTCGTCGAAGTTCGGCTCCAGACCGCGCTCTGGGTTGGCGTAGTCGGCTGAGGCCGCCGCGAACTTCACCTTCACTTTTTTCGCGGTGTCCGCAGGGTCGGCGACCTCGACGCCGAACTCGCTCAGGGCGCAGGTGCCCATGAACGACCGGCCCGGCCCGCCGCCGGGCAGGTTCGGATCGGTCAACAGTTCCAGCCGGAAGGCGCGGATCGTTCGCAGCGGGCTACGGCCGTGGAAGTGGGCGGTGAACTTCGTCGGGGCGTAGCCCTGGGCCAGGACGGAGCCGTCCTTGCGATCGAAGTAGCGCTGGTCGTTGTCGCCCCCGTAGGCGAGGCGCACCACCGACCACGCCGGCTGGTCGTCCTTGACGGACTCCTCCCACGCCCGCATTTTCTCATCCCAGTCGGGCGTGGCGTGCCGTAGTTCGCTTTCGATCTGCCCGATCTGCCGGCGGAGGTCGGCGATGCGCATTTGCTCGGCCGGCGTATACACGACCCGCCGTGCCTCGTGGTCGTTATTCAGGAAGGCGAAGAGGCGGTAGTACTCCACCTGCGTCAGCGGGTCGAACTTGTGGTCGTGGCACTGGGCGCACTGGATCGTCAGTCCGAGGATGCCTTTGCCGACGGCGTCCATACGGTCGAACATCGCGTCCATGCGGAACTGCTCCGGGTCGATGCCGCCTTCCTCGTTGAGCATCGAGTTCCGCAAGAAACCGGTCGCGACGATCTGGTCCTGCGTCGCGTTCGGCAACAGGTCTCCGGCGATCTGCTCGATGATGAACTGGTCGTACGGCAGGTCGCGGTTGAGGGCGTTGACGACCCAGTCGCGGTAGAACCA
>CAZNSL010000531.1:0-4796 GCA_964574975.1 uncultured Alcaligenaceae bacterium
GGGGACTCAGTCCGGGGCCGGCAGGCGCAGCACGAAACAGGCACCGCCACCCGGCAGGTTGTAGGCGGAGAGGCTACCGCCGTGGTCCTCGGCAATGCGCTTCGACACCGGTAGACCCAGCCCGACACCTGTCTCCTTGCTGCTCACGAACGTCTCGAAGACCTTGGGCAGGATGTTCGGGGCGATCCCCGGGCCCGTGTCGCGGACGGACAGCTCGACGAAACCGTCCCGCGGCGGGCGGAGGTCGATCTCGACGCGGCCGCCGTCGGGCAGCGCGTCCAGGGCGTTGAGGACCAGGTTGAGCAGCAACTGCTGCAACTGGTCCCGATCCGCCTCTACCGGAACGGAAGCATCAGGCTGCTCGACCGTCAGAGCGACCAATTGCTTTTTCGCCCGGCCGCCGACGAGGGCCAGGACGCGCTCGACGACATCGGCCAGGTTCAACGGCCGGCGATCCGGCTTCGGCGGCCGAGCGAAGTCCAGGAACGTTTGCAGGGTCCGCTCCATGCGCCGGACCTCGTGTTCGATCACGACGAGGTCCTCCGCGGGCAGCCCCTGGGCAACGGCCTCCCGAAGGTTCACCTGGACCAGCCCCTTGATGGAGGTCAGGGGGTTGCGCAACTCGTGGGCGACACCGGCAGCCACCTGACCGATGGCCATCATCTGCTCGGCACGGAGCAACTGTCCCTCGCGTTGCCGCTGTTCGAGCCACTGCCGCTCGATCGCCGCCGACAGAACGTTGGCGACGGATCGGGCGAACGCGACATCCTCGTCCGAAAACTCCCGACGGTGTGTCGCGTGCGCGCCCAACACACCGAACGGACGCTGGTGCCCGTAGAGCGGCACGTTCAGGCTGCTGACGACGCCGCGTGCGCGGAGTTGCGTCGCATCGGGGAACCGGGCGTCCGAAGCGAGGTCGTCCACGACGACCGGCTCCTGTGTGCGCAGCACTTCGGCGGCCGGGATGGAGCTTCGGGCCTCGGTCGCCGCCCAGTCGGTCTGTGCGCCCGTCCAGCCCGTCCCCGCACGATCCACCACGCGCCCGTCCGAGAGAAGTTCGAGGACGTTGCAGAACTCGACGGCAAGTTGTGAGCCGACCAGGCCGACGGCCTCATCCATCAACGGACTGAGGTCGGTCCTGGTCAGGGCCATGTGGCCGAGTTCCGCGATCGCTGCCTGCCGGCGTTCCCGAACGCGCAAACTGTCTTCGACCCGCCGGCGCTCGGAGGCGTCGCGAACCGCGAGGGCGACCAGCGGTTCGCCGCTCGCCTCCAACCGACGACACGTCACCTCTGCGGGGAATTCGCGGCCGTCCTTGTGCCGCCCCGTGAGATCGAAGTCGACACTGGCCTCCCCGCACGCGGCGCGGGACCACTCCAATATCAGGGACTCCAGCTCCCGGCCCGGCAACTCCCCTTTGCAGTAGCCGAACATCGCCTCCGCGCGGTCGTTGGCGGCGACGACGCGGCCAGCCCGGCCAACGAGCATCGCGTCCGGGCCGAGCTTCAGCACGTCGTCGAGGCGAGTCGCGGAGACCGAGTCCATTGCCGCACGCTCCGGGGCACGCACGGGAGTATCGCGCCGAAAGGCCCATGCCACGGGCGCGACCGGCCCTCGTCATTCTAGCCGGCATGCCGCGCACTCTACGGCGGCGTCGCGGAGCCGCTTGCGCGAAGTGGCACGGGTGTTGCCTTAGAAGTGCGGCAGACGCGTACTCCCGACTCCTGGAGCAAAAGCGATGCAAACGTCCGATTCTCCCGCCACGGAGCTGCGCGACGAGGGGATCGTGTGTCAGGTCGATGTCATCAACCGCGAGCTGGCACTGCTTGCGAAGGGCACCCGGGTGGTCTTCGACGTACCGCCGGACTGTACCATCGTCCTCCGCAATGAGCGGGTCCGGCTCCGCCTGGTGCAGCCCCGCGACCGTGCCCGAGTGACCTATGCCCTTCGCCGCGGCCGGCCCACCGCCCGCTCGATTCACGTCCCGGCTACCGGCTGAATGTCCCGGAGCCGACGCAATCCCGCTCGCGCCAGGCGTTGGAAGGTCCCGCCTGCCGGGCGGGACCCGAAGTTGCTTGGGTCCCGCCCGGCAGGCGGGACCTACTAACGCCTCGAAACCATAGGCGCTAGTCGGACATTGACCAGCGGCTGGTCAACAATCGTCCGATGCAACGAACTCAGCCGGGCGCACGAGGTGTTGCCGCGCATTTGCGCGTGAGATGTTGGTCGTTTTCTGGCTGCCGCACGCGTCGGCCAACGGATACATCCGAGTGGCACGGAGAATGCATTAACTCACTGTCGAGCGGATATGCGAAGCCATCGTGCGAAGTCGCCGTGGCGCATCCGAAGGAGTGTCGAGATGAGCCGCAACCGTCGAACCAACCGAGCCAGTAACCTCGGCCGCCTGCGGGTGCGGGGCGCGCACGCCGGGCTGTGCTACCGATGGTCGGACGACGCGCCGCGGTGCGAGGCCGACCCCGTCCTCCCGAAGTCGCCTGGGCGTATTCGCTCCGTCCTCGTCCCGCTCGACGGCACGGCCGTGGGCGAGTCCGCGTTGCCGCTCGCCGCCGATATTGCCCGCCGCGCCGGGGCAGAACTGCAGATCGTTCACGTCTACTCCCCGCCGGGCGTGGACGAGCCGCCGGTGCGGTACTACTACACCGACGACCGGAGTCGCCCGCAGGACGCGCGGTGCGGCCAGTCCCGGGGCTGCCGGCAGGCCTACATGAACGAGGTTGCGGACGCCCTCACGCGGGCGACCGGGAAGACGGTCAAGTCGCAACTCCTCGAAAGTCGGAACGTCGTGGCCGCGCTCCACACCGCAGCGGCGGACGCCGACCTCGTCGTGATGGCCACCCACGGCCGGGGGCCGCTCGGCCGACTCTGGCACGGAAGCGTCGTCCGCGACCTCGCGCGGCGCGTCGGGCCGCCGCTGCTGGTCGTCCCCGGCGGCGGGAACGCGCCGGCTCAGGGTGCCGTGCCGACCATCCGGCGCGTGCTGATGCCGCTCGACGGGACGGCGGATGCCGAGCGCGTGCTGGGGCCGGCCGCGACCCTAGGTCAGTTGCTGGGAGCCGACTTCACGCTGATGCGAGCGGTGCCGCTCCAGCATCTGCACCGGCCCGAGCCGGCCGGGCACGCCGCCGGCCGTCTGCCGTGGACGTCGGACGCGCCCCGGCTCCGAGCCATCGACGCACTCGCCCGCGGTGCCGACCGGCTCGCGGCCCAGGGATTCGCCGTCGAGACGCAGGTCGTTTTCGACGAGCGACCGGTGGCGTGTGCCGTGTTGGAAGCTGCCCGCCACGGCTCGGCCGACCTCATCGCCCTCACGGTGGGACGACGGGGAGCGCTGGCGCGGTTCCTGTTCGGTAGCACGGCGGAGAGCGTCATCCGCAGCGCGACCATCCCGGTTCTGATCGCGCGCCCGCGGGGCGACTGATCGGGGCCGAGTCCAGAGGAGGATGCCATGCGAGTGGAGATCCGGCGTCGCCGTTTGGAGATGAGCGACGGGCTGCGCGACCACATCGATCAGCAGCTTCGCGCCGGCGTGGGCCGGTTCGAAGGACAGGTCGCATGGGTCTGGGTGTACTTGCGCGACGTGAACGGCCCGCGCGGCGGCGTGGACAAGCGCTGCCGGATCGTCGTCCACTTCGCTCGCGGTGGCGGCCGTGCCGTCGCGAGCGGGGTCGGGACCGACCCGTACGCCGCCGTCACCCAGGCGGCCGACCGTGTGGCCCGGATTGTGAAGCGCCGCGTCCAGCGGCCTATCGCGCGTCGGTCGCGCCTCCACGAACACCTGCAGCCGTCGTAGGCGGCTCGGTGAAGGGACGGCGCGAAGGGAGTTCCAAGTTCGAGGACGAGCGGCGATACATGCCGCCGCCGAGGAGGAGTATCGTGTCCACAGCAACGCGGACCCTGATCGTGACTCACAACGACCGCGCCCGGTTGGAGGGGCTACTCACGGCCTCTCGAACCGCGGACGGTCAGCCGTGCGAATACCTGACGGCGCTGCGGGGTGAACTCCAACGGGCACAGACTGTCCGGCCGTCGGAGGTACCGCCCAACGTGATCACCATGAACTCGACCGTCCGCCTGCGCGACTTGGACAGCGGCGAGCGGGAGACGTACACGCTGGTCTACCCGCACGAAGCCGACGCCTCCGCGGGCCGCATCTCGATCCTGGCCCCGGTTGGGACGGCCATGATCGGTTACCGGGTCGGCGACACGATCGAGTGGCCGGTGCCGAGCGGCGTCGCGCGCTTGAAGGTCGAGGCGGTCCTGTACCAGCCGGAGCGGGCTGGCGTCTACAACTCGTGATCGGGCGGCGCGGGATGTGAGCGGGGGGCGCGACGAAAGGAAAGTCGGGGCGACAAGACGGCTATTGAACTTTTTGTCGCCGGAATCCGTAGCTGGGAAGCCGGTTTGCGGCGACGGCTCGGATGACGGCAAGCCCGCTTCTTAATGACCTTGCGTCACCAAAAGACCTGTTGCACGCTTGGTTCGCCCAGCCGTCCAGAAAGCTTCTCCGGGGCGACAAGAGGACTATCCGGACGCATGCTTCCGGACGATTCCAACGACGTTATCTATGCTTTCTTCCATTTTGTCCATCTGGACATCAGACCGAGGCCTGCCCTCGGCGTCAACCGACCAGCCAGATTGAGCCTCCAATTCTTGCTTCATCTCGGCAGGCATCTCACCAGCTACTGCATACACCCGAATGCTGTACCCACTATGATTGTTCCATATCTGCAACAAGAGCTGCGTATTCCCGTCAGTGTAGGTAAGGGCGATGTACG
>CAZNSL010000532.1:0-4789 GCA_964574975.1 uncultured Alcaligenaceae bacterium
GAGGCGATGATCGGGCAACTGCTGAAGATCGCTGGCCAGTGCGATGGCGTCCGCTGCGACATGGCCATGCTCGTCTTACCCGATGTCTTCGAGCTGACCTGGGGCATCGCGGCCGAGCCGTTTTGGCCCGAGGCGATCCGGCGGGTTCGCGCGGCCCACCCGGGTTTTCTGTTCGTGGCCGAGGTCTACTGGGACCTGGAGTGGACGCTCCAGCAACAGGGGTTCGATTACACCTACGACAAGCGCCTCTACGACCGCCTGCGCGAGGGCCACGCCCGGCCGGTCCGCGAACACTTCCACGCGGGCCTCGACTACCAGGACAAGCTGGCCCGCTTCCTCGAGAACCACGACGAGCCGCGGGCCGCGGCCGCGTTCGCCCGGCCGATCTACGAGGCGGCCGCGGTCGCCACGTTCCTGTCGCCCGGCCTGCGCTTCTTCCACCAGGGACAGTTCCAGGGGCGGTTGAAGCGCATCTCGCCGCACCTGGGTCGCGCTCCGGACGAGCCGATCGACGCGGACCTGGCCAAGTTCACCGCGAACTTGCTGGCCGTCGTGCGGCGGCCGGAGGTGCGCGACGGCCAGTGGCAGTTGCTCGACTGCGTCCCGGCTTGGGATGGCAACTGGACCTGGGACTGCTTCCTGGCGTTCGCCTGGCGCGGCCCCGCCGGCGAGCGGCTCGTTGTGGCGGTGAACTATGCCCCGAACCAGAGTCAGTGCTACGTCCGGCTGCCCTTCGACGACCTCGCCGGCGGTCGGTGGCGGCTCCAGGACATCCTTGGCACGGCAACCTACGACCGGGACGGCGACGAATTGCGGTCCCGCGGGTTGTACCTGGACGCAACCCCGTGGCAGGCGTCGGTCTTCGCCCTGTCGCAGCCGACCGATCGGGCGTGATGGGCCGTACGTCCCCACTGGCCGGCGTCGGCGCGGGCGGGCGATGTCAACCGGGTGGGTCAACGGTCGTGGATGCGCAGCAACTCATCGGTCTCGTCAACGTGACTGCCCTCGGGGCGATCATGCTGTCGATGGGCCTTCAGGTGGAGGTCGCTGCCGTGGCCACGGCGGCCCGGTCGGTGCGTAAGGTCGCCCTCGGCCTTATGGCGAACTACGCCCTCGTGCCGGCGCTTACGCTCGGCTTGCTGCACCTGTTCCGGCCGGAGCCGATGGTCGCGGTCGGGTTCCTCATCCTGGCGCTTTGCGCGGGGGCCCCCGTCGCGCCGCCGGCGGCGATTCCCGCCCGCGCCGACGTGCCGTGGGCGGTCGGGTTGATGATCGTCCTCGGCGGACTGTCCGCAGTGCTATCGCCGTGGCTGCTGGCCGCCTTGTTGCCGATGGTCGCGCCCGGCAGCGGCGTGACGGTCGATTCCCTCGCCGTCGTGCGGACGCTGCTGGTCGCGCAACTGCTGCCGCTGGCGGCGGGGCTAGCCGTCCACTATTTCGCCCCTGCCCTGACCGCCCGGGTGGCCCGGTCCATCGGCGTGCTGGCGAACGTCCTGCTCCTGGGCCTGGTGGCGCTGATCCTGGTGGCGCAGTTCGACACGCTGGCCGCCATCCGGGCGCGAGCCTGGGCCGGCATGGCCGTGTTGTTCCTGGGCAGCCTGGCGGTCGGTTGGTTGTGCGCGGCGGGCGGTCCGGCGACCCGCAACGCGTCGGCCCTAACCACCGCCGCCCGGAATGCGGCGGTGGGGCTGGCGATTGCGACCGGCAGCTTCGCCGGCACGCCGGTCGTCGTCGCGGTGGTCGCCTACGGCCTCGTGAGCATGCTCGGCGCGCTCGGTTGCGCCGTTGCGATTGGCAGGTTGTACCGTGCCAAAACCGACGTCGCGGGTGCATAACTGCGCGCTGCTATCGCCAGACGCCGGCCGATGTGTCAGAATCGAATTACCACGTCCGACCGAGACATTTCCACGACCGTTGTGCGCCGAAGTCTTGGCCAGACTGTAGGGGCTTTCGGGAGACGCCCGTGCTCGACCACACGTCGGAATCGGCGACCCTCTTGCCGCCGTTGGCCCGTTTCGCCATCGGGCTGATCGTCTTTCTCGTGGTGCCCGCGCTGTGCCGGCGCGTCCGGCTGCCGGCGGTGGTCGGCCTCTTGGCGGCCGGCGTTCTGGTCGGCCCCAACGGGTTGCACCTCGCGCCCCGGAACGGCGAGGTCGCCAACTTCTTCGCCGACATCGGCAAGTTGCTGCTGATGTTCTTTGCGGGCCTGGAAATCGACCTCGCCCAGTTCAACAAGGTCCGCAACAGGTCGCTGGCGTTCGGTCTGGCGTCGTTCGGGTTTCCCCTGGTCATGGGTGTTGGCCTCGGGCTGGCGTTCGGCTACGGTTTGCTGTCGGCGTTGTTGATCGGGTCGGTGTTCGCGTCGCACACGTTGCTCGGCTACCCAATCGTGCAGCGGCTGGGGCTGGTCCGCAACGAGGCCGTCACCGTGACCATCGGCGCGACCATTTTCACCGACATCGCGGCCCTGCTCGTCGTCGCCGTCTGCATTCCGATCCACAGCGCGGGGTTTTCGCCGTCGGCGTTCGCGGTCCAGGTGCTGGAACTCGCCATCTACATCCCGGTGGTGTTGATCGTGTTGAGTCGCGTGGCCCACTACCTGATGGAACGGTTCCACGCGTCGAAGGAGGGGCAGTTTCTGATCATGCTGCTGATGGTCGTCGTCGCCGCGGTCGGGGCGGAAGCGATCCACCTCGAAGGGATCATCGGTGCCTTCCTCGCGGGGCTAGCCGTTAACCGTGCGGTGCAGCACAGCCAGGCCAAGGAGGAACTCGAATTCCTGGGCAACGCCCTGTTCATCCCGGCCTTCTTCGTGACCATCGGCTTTTTGATCGACGTCCGCGTCTTCGCGACCACGCTGGTGGACAATCTGGCCCTGGTCTGCGGTATCGTCGTCACGCCGATCATCGCCAAGTGGCTCGCCGGCGTGACGACGCAGAAGGCGCTCGGCTACACCCGCGACGAGGGCCTGATCATGTGGGCGCTGGCGCTGCCGCAGGTGGCCGCGACGCTGGCGGTGGCGTTGACGGCGTTCAGCGCCAAGTCGCCGGACGGCCAGCCGCTCATCGACGAGGCGGTCCTCAACAGCGTCCTCGTCCTGGTAGTGGTGACGGCAATCCTCGGGCCGGTGCTGACCGAGCTGTTCGGCCAGCGCCTGGCTGCGGTGAAGGACCCGGCCGGCACCGACCCACTCGCCGCGAGGAACGGCCGAGCTGCTGGCCTGACGCACCCGCCAGCAGCCGCCGGCGCGTGACGCCGGTACGGATGAAAGGGAATCTGCTGTGACGATGCCCCGCGATCCCTCGCCGGGCCGGGTCGATCTCTCTGGCCAACCCGGAGGTCCGTTGCTAGTTCGACGACATCCTACCCGTCCCGACCGACGCCACCGCACGGACGCGGTTCCGCGACCGCAGCCGACCCGCGGGCCGGCGCGCGTCTTCTCGCTAGCTCCGTGGACCGACGGGCGTGACCCGCCGCGACGAGTTGTGCCGTGAAAGACATCATCCGCGAGTTCCTGGTCGAGTCGCACGAGAACCTCGGGCAGCTCGACATCGACCTCGTGACCCTCGAACGAGAGCCGGGCGAACGCGAGACGTTGGCCCGCGTGTTCCGCACTTTCCACACGGTCAAGGGTACCGCCGGCTTTCTCGGGCTGACCCGGCTCCAGGGCGTCAGCCACGCCGCGGAGAACCTGCTCAGCCGGCTGCGGGCGGGCGAGCTCACCTTTAACCCGGACACCGCGACCGCGTTGCTCGGCGTCGTGGACGCCATCCGCGCAATTCTCGCGGCCCTGGAGGCGACCGAAACGGAGGGCGACGGCGACTACGCCGCCCTCGTGCAAACGCTGGAACGTCTCGCCAAAGGGCCGCAGTCGGTCAACGGCCGCTCGGGCGGCGAACCCGCGCCGGCTGCCGCGCGGTCCATCGTCGGCCGGTCCGAATCGATGGTCGCGGTGCCGGAATCCCGCGCCCCGGCCGTGGCCGACTCGCGGGTCCGGGTGGACGTGGGCCTGCTCGACAAGCTCATGACCCTGGTCGGCGAACTCGTCCTGGCCCGCAACCAGATGATGCAGTTCAGTTCCGCCCCGGCGGACGCCCCGTTCGTCCGGGCCGTGCAGCGGCTCAACTTGCTGACCACGGAATTACAGGCCGGCGTCATGAAGGCGCGGATGCAGCCGATCGAGACGGCGTGGGCCAACTTCCCCCGCGTCGTCCGCGACCTGGCGACTGCCTGCGGCAAGCAGGTGCGGCTCGACATGACCGGACAGGAAACGGAGCTGGACCGCACCGTCATCGAGGCCGTCCGCGACCCGCTCGCGCACATCGTCCGCAATGCCGTGGATCACGGCATCGAGCCGCCGGCCGACCGGCTGGCCCGCGGCAAAGCGGCCGAAGGGTGCCTGCGCCTGCGGGCCGCCCACGCCGGCGGAAAGGTGGTCGTCGAGGTCGCCGACGACGGCGGCGGGATCGACCCGGCCCGCGTCCGCGACAAGGCCCTCCGGGTGGGGCTGGTCGCGCCCGAACTGGCCGCGACCATGTCCGACCGCGAACTGGTCAACCTGGTCTTCCGGCCGGGCTTTTCGACGACCGACCGCGTGACCCACTTCTCCGGCCGCGGCGTCGGCATGGACGTGGTGCGCACGAACGTCGAGAAGGTCGGCGGCACGGTCGATCTCGAGAGCCACGCCGGCCAGGGCACGACGGTGCGGATGACGATCCCGCTCACCCTGGCCATCATCCCGGCCCTGGTCGTCGCCACCGGCGGCGACCGTAACGCGATACCGCAGGTT
>CAZNSL010000533.1:0-4772 GCA_964574975.1 uncultured Alcaligenaceae bacterium
GAGGGTGAACGTGTCGTCCCAGAGGGCGACGTTGGTGGCGGCGCGGGCGCGGGCGATGACGGCCCGCATCATCTCGTGGCCGGTGGCATCGCCGAGGGCGTGGACGATGCGGGCGTGGCTGTGGCCGCCCTCGCGGGTTAGGGCCAGTTCGCCGCCCTCCAGGTCGAAGCGTGTGCCCCAGGCAATCAAGTCGGCGATCTGCTTCGGGGCCTCGCGGACGACGGTTTCGACGACGCTGCGATCGCACAGCCCGTCGCCGGCGGTGAGGGTGTCCTCGACGTGGTTCTCGAAACAGTCTTCGGGAGCGAGGACGCCGGCGATGCCTCCCTGGGCGTAGGCCGAGTTCGACTCGTCGACGCGGTCCTTGGTGACGACGAGGACGCTCTGCGATTCGGGCACGGCGAGGGCGGCGCGCAGCCCCGCAACGCCGGCCCCGACGACGAGGACATCGGCGAAGCGGTGCAGCGCGGTGCGCGGGTCGAACGGCACGAGGTAGCGGCGCGCGGTCATTTTTGCCCCCCGGGCGGGCGTCGCTTCGTTCGACGACTGCCCGGGCGCGGTGGTTCGGGTGTGTGGCCTGGGTCGATGACCCGATCCGTCTGCAACAGTTGGTCCAAGGTGTAGGGGCAAATTGTGGGAAACGACTTCGGTGGCAGTCGCGTCTGTGTCGCCGCGGACTTCACTGCGTCGGAGTAGACCTCATTCAGGACGGCTTCCGCGTGGTTGCGCAGGGTCCGTTTCTTGAAGAGCCGGGCCAAGGCGTTCGCTTGCTCGACAATCGTATTGCGGCAACTCGACATGCGGCGCTCCGGCTGATAGTCGCATTTGAGCCAGTGGGCGATCGGGCGATCGAGTCGGGTTTCCACCTCGCTCCGGTTGCTGTGGGCCATGTCGTCCAGGAACTCCGCCAGGTGGTGGTAGTCCAGACGCTCGCGCCCACCGTTGCGCAGGCGGCGCACCATTTCATCGAACTAGGCGGTTTCGTCCACCTCGTACAAGGCCGGCAGCGGATCCGACTTTACGACCATCGTTGCTCCCTCGGCGATCACTTCTTCTCGGCCGGCTTCGGCGTCTTCGATACGTCCTCGGTGAAGCCGCGGTAGCCGTCGCGGAACTCCGGTGGCGGCTGGGCCGTGCCGCCGCGCTCCAGCTTCGACTTGCCCTCCGGGCCGCCCTTTACTTCCCGCGCCTTCGCGTTCGCGGCCGAACTGCCCTTGGCGTCGCCGCGCTTCCGGTCGTCCTTGGAGGGCGCGACTGGCGCAGCCTTGCGCTTCAGCATCGACTCGTACTCGGCGAGGAACTGCTTGTACTCCGCCTCGGTCATCTTCAGCCGCTCCAGGACCGACTTATCGACCTTCTTGAACTGTTCGAGCTGGAGTTCGCCGGCCCGGCGGGCGTTGCGCGGGTCCGGCGCTTCACCCGGCGCGTTGTCCGGCGAGCCGGCCCCACCCATGCCGGTCGGGCCACCCTCCGTGCCACCCGGCGGAGCGTCCGCTGGTTGCTTGCCCTCGGCCGATTTCGACGCGGGCTGATTCCCCGGTAGCGGCGGCAAGTCGGGTGGCGGTTCGCCGGCGGCCTTGCGAGCTTCCTCGGCGGCCTTGTGGGCGTCCTCGACCGCCTTCTTCAGGTCGTCGCCGCCGCCCTTCTCCAGGTTCTTGCGGGCCTCGTCGAGGTTCTTCACGATCTCGTCGAACGCCTTCGGGTCGGACTTCTTGATGTCCTCCATCTGTTTGGCGAACTCCTTCAGGCGCTCGGCGGCGTCCTTCATCGCCTGGGCGTCCGGCTTCTCCTGTGGCGGCTTGTCTTTCATCATCTTGCCGAGGTCTTCGGCGATATTCTTGAGCGCCTCCGATGCCTTCTTCAACTCGTCGGCCGACGGCTTCTCGTTCTTGCCGCGACCGTCCGGGGCCTTGCCCTCCGGCCCTGGCTTGGCGTTGCCGCCAGCTTTGCCCTCGCCGGGCTTTTCGCCGGTCGGCTTGCCGTCGGCTGGCTTCGGCGAGCCGGCCGGCGTGCCGTCGGTCTTCGGCTTGGCCGACGGCTTCGCGCCGGGTTTCTCGTGCGGTTTCGTCGCGTCGCGGACCTCGGCGTTGGGGTCGTTGCCGCCCTTGCCGTCGCCGTCGGCCGGGTCGGGCTTGGCCTCGCCCTTCACGATTTCGTTCGGCTCGGCCTTCGACTGACCCGCGCCGGGTTCGGCCTTCAGGTCCTTCGGCGCGGCCTTGTCCGACGCCTGGCCGGACGGGGCTTTCCCCTGGCCCTCGTTGCGGTCGTTGCCGTCCTGCGGCTTCGACTTGGGCGTGTTGTCGTTGCCCTTCTCCCGCGGGCCGTTGTTGGGCTGTTCGCCCTTCGACCCCTTGGACCCGGCTTCGCCGCCTTGCCCCTTCGGGGCAGTCGACGGTTTGCCTGGAGCCGGCGATTTGTCGCCTTCGTCCTTCTTGGGTGTGTCGCGACCACTCGACGAGGGCTTCTGACCGTCGCCGGCCTTGCCGTCGGCCTTGGCCGCTTCGCCCTTCGGCTCGCCGGACTTCTCGGTTCCAGGTTTCGATTCGCCCTTGGCGTTCGGCTCGCCAGGCTTCGATTCGCCCTTGGCGTTCGGCTCGCCGGCCTTTTCGGTACCGGGCTTCGGTGACGCTTCACCCTTGCCCGCGCCGGGCTTCGGCTCGGACTTGCCCTGACCACCTTCGGGCTTCGAGAGGCCGGCCTTGGGTTCACCTTTTCCGGCAGTGTCACCGGGCTTCGGCTCGGCTTTGGCCTGGTTACCGCCCGCTTTCGGCTCGGACTTGCCCTGCTTGTCGCCGGGCTTCGGCTCGCCGCCCTTGGACGGCCCACCTTCGGGTTTGGTCGGCTCCGGCTTCTTGGCGTCGCCCTGTTTGTTGGATCCATCGCCCGGCCCCTCACCGGGCAGCGGCTTGGCCTCACCGGGGTTATCGCCCGGCTTCGGCTCACTCTTGCCCTCGCCGGGCGCGTTGCCGTCTGGCTTCGGGTTGGTCTTGGCGTCGCCCGGCTGCTGGCCGGTCTTCGGCTCGCCGCCCTTGGCGTCCGGCTGTGCCTTGGAGTTCGGCTGGTTGCCCGGCTTCGGCTCACCGCTCTGGCCATCGGCCGGGTTCGGTTTGGCTTCGCCCGGTTCGGGCTTGGCGTCCGGCTTGTTTTCGCCCTTTGGCTGCTCGCCGGGCTTGCCGGCGTTCGCGTCGGGCTTCCCGTCACCCTTGCCGCCGGTGTCCGGCTTGGGCGCGGCGTCGGGTTTGGCGTCGCCCTTCGGCGGGGCGTTCGGGTCGTTCGGCTGACCGTCGGGCTTGGCGTCGCCTTTGGCGGCGTCGCGCATCTCTTTTTCGAGCTTGCGCTTGATGTCTTCGAGGCGCTTGTCGTCCGGGTTGTCGTTGCCCTTTGAGCCGTCCTGCGGCGGGGTGTCGGTCTGATTGTCTCCTTGCTTGCCCGGCTCGCCTTTGTTCGGATCGCCCTGACCGCCATCCTGCTTCTTCTGGTCGTTCGGCTGGCCGTCGGACTTCTGACCACCGTCCGGCTTCTTCTGATCGTTCGGCTGACCGTCCGGCTTCTGGTCGCCCATCGGCTTCGGCTGCTCGCCCGGCCGGCCGGGGTCGGGGTTGCCATCGGCCTGCTTCTCGCCGTCCTGTTTGCGGTGGTCGGCGTCCTGTTTCTGCTCGTGGTCGGCCTTCTCCTTTTGAGCGGCCTCGTCGCGCCCCTGCTTCTCCTCCTTGTCGATGGCGTCCGCGACGGTCACGCGATGGATGTCCGACCGGCCGGTGTTCGGAGCCTTGCCGGTCTCGGCGTTCGGGTAGTCGCAGTTGTCGTCGGCCTCCAGCCAGTATTCGACCACGTCGCCCTTCTTGACCGCGACCGGCAGGTTCAGCTCGTTGCGCAATTGCTCTAGCGGTAGCACTTCCTTGATGTCGAGTGTGCGCGGGTAGGTGCCGTCGGCGAACTGGAACGACTTGCCGTTGCGGTACGACTTCGGCTTCAGCGGCACCGGCTTGTCGGTGCCGCGCTTCAGTTGCGCGACCAGGCGCACGGCCGTCACGCCGAAATCGTCCTCGGCGCGGGCGGCGACCTCCAGCGAGCCATTGACCGGCACCGGGTCCGGCGACGGCTGGGTGACGAGGACGCGCGGCGCAAAGTCGGTCTTGGCGACGATCGCGTGCGACAACGGGTCCTGGTTCGATTCCTTGTCGGCCGCCTGGAAGTGGACGCGATACTTCGCGTCGCGCTCGATCTCGAACGCGAAGCGCAGGGCGTTCGGGTGACCCTCGACCCGCTCGCCGATCACGGGCTTGCGCGGTTCTTTCTGGTTCGGCTCGGCGTCGAAGACGACGCGGCCGGCTTCGACGACGCGGTTGGTGTGCGCCGTCAGTGTGACGCGGGTGCCGCGGAACGCCTCCAGGTTCGGGTTGTGCGACTCGCTGTCGCGGAACCGCAGATACGGGCGGTACTGGTACAGCACGTCGTATGTCTCGACGAGCGGCGTCGAGCGAACGCCGACCTCGTACTCGGCCGTTGCGTCGTCGCCGCCGACGATGCGGTAGCGGAAGCCGTTCTGCACCTGGTTGGCCAAGAGCCGCAGCGTCCAGCGGCGGGCATCGGCCGGGTCTTGCGTAAACGCCTTCTCCTCGAACGCGGGGTCGGCCGGGTTGTAGCGCAGCCGCAGGCGCACGGCGTCGTCGGCCCCTGGCCGCGGCACCGTACCGCCGACGTGGACCTCGAAATCGACCGACCCGTTGACGGCCACGACGGTGTTGCCGCCGAACGGCTTGACCAGTTCG
>CAZNSL010000534.1:0-4763 GCA_964574975.1 uncultured Alcaligenaceae bacterium
TGGCCGAAGCCGCCGCCGAGATCGAGCGGCTTCGCGAAGTGGTCCAGAGTCAGCGTAAACACATTCAGGCGGTCAAGGGCAAACTCACGTCGGCCAAACTCGAACTGATCGAACGGGGGGGACGATGAGCCTTGACATCTCGTGCCGTGGCTCGAACGGCGGCGACGGCGACGCCGAGGCGTGTGCGTTGTGCGGGGGTGCTTTCGTCGAACACCTCAACCTTCCCCGGCGTGGGACATGCACCATCTGCGGCCATACGACTTGCTCCGCCTGCCGTGAAGATCGTGCGTACCAGTACGACGACAAGGGGACGCTCGCGGTCGCGGCCGCCGTCTGCAACGCCTGTTTGCCGATCTATGAGGCGGTGCGAACGCGATTCGCATGGGACGCCAAAGAAGACGATGCGTTCTGGAGTCGCTGCCGCAAAGTCGCGGGCGTTCGGGCGAACGCCGCCCCTGGTCCCACGCATGCGACGGCCCAGTCGCCCCCCACGATCGATCCTTTCGAGGCCGAGTTGCTCCGCGACCATTGCGTCGCGAGGCGCCTCCGGGTCGACCTGGCATCCGAGCAACTGGACCGCCTGTGGGATGCGTGCAACGCCTTGCGGAGCACGATCGACGGAATCATGGGCGTCTGGTCGTCGATCGAACGGCAAGTCGACCGAGCCAGTCCGAAGCGACCCGGGGGCCCACAACCATGAGCGACGCTTCGAGAGATCCGGCCACGCGGCCGAGGTGTGAGACGTGCGTCTACTGGCAATTCGTGCGCGATATCACGCCGGACCTCAGAACAGGAAAGTGTCATCGTCGATCGCCAACAGCGGATCGCGGTTGGCCAGTTACGTGCAACGATCAGAGTTGCGGCGAGCATCCCGACTTCCCAGCGTGGGCGGGGTTGCCGCCTCGAACCAATGAAAGGAGCGCCCCGTGAGCGACAACGTCGAGCAACTGACCCCCGAACAAGCCAAGGCGATCTACGAGAGCGAATCGTGGAAGGCGTGGCCGGCCCGAGACCTCGCGTTGATGCAACTCCAGCAGAGGCGTCTCTTCATGCCGATGAACCTCTTTCATAAAGCCGTCGAAGAGGCCGCGGGCCGTCCTGTCTGGATTCACGAACTCGCCTTGAATGATCAAGGGTTGATCGCCGAGTTGAAAGGCGAAGCCGCCTCCCCGACGTTCGAAGCCATCCTGGGTCTTCTGCCCGCCGAGAAGACGGTCGTGGTGGCGATCGACCCTCACGGGTCGCGCAACTCCGGCCCCGACGACTCGGGGGCGTAGCGTGACAGGATTTTGTCCGGGCTGTCGTACGCCTCCCACCGCCGCCACTCGGCCGCGGTGCGATTGGCGCCGGCCCATGCGTCGGCGATCAGCCGCATGCCCGCGAGCATCGCCCCGTCGACCTGGGCTTGGAGGGCGTCGCACTTCCGCTCGGCGGCGACGCGACGTTCGTCGGAGTCCTGCTTCTCGGCTTCGAGCCTGGCGACCTTGGCGCGGAGTTCGTCGAGTTCGAGCCGCGACTGGACCGCGTCGCGGATCATCTGGACCGGGACGCGGTCCGGGCACAGCACGACGATCGACCCGGCCTCGTGGCCGTCGATCGTCCAGGCGGGCGAGAGGGTGAGGTTCGGCATCACGCTTCCCAGTGGAAGTCAGACGTCCCCTGGCGCCGGTGCGAAGTCCACCACCCGCAACGTCCCCGCGAACATGCGGCCGTCGATTGTGACCGTCGCCTTGCACTCGGGCCCGGGCGTCGGCGGGGCCGGCGGCGGAACAGGCGTCGGGACCGGCGGGACCGGCGGCTTCGGCGCTGGCGGTGGGTCGGGCGGCTTCGGCGTCGACCAGTCGAGTTCGGTGATCACCACCGCCTCGGAGGCGCCCGACGCCAGGGCCGAGGTCGAGAGGTCGCGGGCGAAGTCGGTCCAGCGGCAGTAACCGTAGCCGCGGGCGGCGTTGGGGTCGGCCGGCTGGAAGCCCCAGCCGGCATTGTCCCACGAGTTGCCGACGTAGAGGACGTTCAGGTCCAGGTCGTACCCGAGGAGCTCCACGGCATGGCCGCCGATCGACGACGACCCCCAGCGGAACCGCCCGTCCCGGTCGGTCGTGTTGCCGCCCCGCCAGGGGACGCCGACCCACACGCTGTACCCCGCCCCGAGGTAGTCGAGCACCGCGTCCGGCGACGTGAGCCGCTTGGCCTCGCCGGCGATCCGCAGCTTGAAGGCGTTGAGTGCGACCTGTGGGGGGCGGTCGTCCGAGTACGCCCGGTAGTTGGCCGTGGTCGCCGGCCAGACGTCGTACAGGACGAGTCCGCCGGAGATCACGGCCTGCAAGGCGTCGCTTACGATCGCCCCCTGGCCGAGGACCGGCCGGCCCTGTTGTCGACTGTACTGTCGGGCGACCCAATAGACCCAGAGCGGGCTGAACGCGGGCGAGCCGGCGACAGGCTGCACCCGCTCCGGGAGCGGGTCCGGCGTGCGGCACGACGTCTCGGCCATGCTCGCCCCGGCCTCCCCGACGCAACAGCCGATTTCTTGGGCACGACGTCGGGGGAGCCGGTACTGCCAGACGAGCGGCGAACGCCTCGGGGGCGTCGTCGCGATCAGAGGGGCCTCGCCGATCGAGGCCGAGATCGCCGCGTACTGATCGGGACTGGGAACGACGCGGCCGAGCCAGGGGTTTTCAGGCATCAATGACCTCGACTTGATCGACTCGATAGACGTGCAACATCCCAGACACGGGCGGGTCGAACTCCAGCACGAGCCGGCGTTCGCCCGCCGTCGTTCGGAAGTCGGCGACCACGGTCCCCGTGTGCTGGAAGCTCCCGCCGACCTTGCGGACGCGACGGCCGACGAGAGGCAGGGGAAAGGCGGCGGCGAGCATGAGAGACATTCCATTCGCGAGAGGTGGTGACTGATGACGGTTAACGACTGGCTCGAACGCGGCGAGAGTTTTCCCTTCGACGACCCGGACGCCGCATGGAACGAATCCGTCCCATTCTCTCCGTCGCGGAGTCGGCATCACAGGGCGGCGAGAGGCGTCATCGCCTATGTGTGCGACCTCATGAGCGTCGGGCTGGACCTGGACATCGATGAGGACGTCCGTCGCACGATCGTCGAGACGGTGGCCGCGATCATCGCGGCGGCGGAGCCGGATGCGTCGACCAACGCGAGTGCTCACGGCAATGACGACGGCGCCCCGACTTCATCGTGACGACGACACATCACGAGAGGACGTCCACGTTGACCAGGATGCTGTTGCCGCCATTCGTGAGCCCAAACGGGTCGCACGAGTTGCCGGCCCCAGGCACGACGTATGTCGTCGTGTCGAGAAGATAAGGCAGCGGCTGCGGCGGCGACGGGTCCTCGACGGCGACCGCGTGCAAACGGTAGAACCCGAACTCGCATCGCAATCCCCAACGATACCGAATGCCAAGGATCCCATAATTATAGTCCAACACCTCGGACCAGAACGCGGGCGAGTCCGCGTAGAGGCCCGACACGTCGCTTGGCACGGTCCCCCACGTCATGGTGCCGTCGACGAAGAACGTCGACCCCGACTGGCTCACGACGTCGACCGTGAGCGGCGACGGGATGTCGATGCACGGGCAGCCGGGCAACGTGATGCCGCCGCCGCCTTGGTCCGGATAACACGCCGCCCAACGACCGCCGACCTCCGAGGCGAGCAGGTACGTGCCCGCCATCGGCACGGCTGGCCCCAGGACGCACACATACACCCGACCCGAGCCGTCGGTGAGCGTCCGCGAACCGCCCTCGGTCTCGACGCCCGATGGCGTCACAGGGACGCAGGCGAAGTACTTCGGGACCGCGGTGGGGATCGCCCCGTCGTTGACGACCTTCACGACGATCGACCGCCCCGAGAGCGGGGCGGCGGCGAGCGTCGGGAGGTCCGAGGCGATCGAACGGCGCCGGTCGGCGGGCGTCGTGTTCATCCGAAGCGGAAGCTCATGCGGTCCCCGGTTTCGTGGACGACGCAGTCCGTGCCCACGGCCGGGACCGACCCGCCGAGGTTGAGGACGTAGAACACGTCGCCCGTGAGCGTCTTCGACGGCGTCCCGCCCTCGACCTCGGCGCCGCCGAGCACGACCCGCCGCATCGCGTAGTACACGCCGGCCGACGTCGGATAGGTGCCGACCTGGACGGTCCGGGCGACGAACGAACGCCCCCCGAGTTCGGGCTCGGGGGGCGTGTCGAGGGCGGTCCGGAGCGAGCGGAGGCGGTCGGCCTCGAGGCGGTCAATCATGCGACGATCATCTGATCGACGCGGCGACCGGTGTTCGGTTCGACCTGGACGCAACGGTCGTCCCATAGGGCGATCATCCCGAAGTCTTTCACGTTCGTCACCTCCAGACGGACGCCAAGGTGCTGTTCGCACCACTGTTCGATCGGCGCCACCGCCTCGGGTTCCTGGCATCGCGCCGTGAAGACCTTGACGGTGTATCCTTCGGCGAGCCACTCTCGTACTCGTTCGACCATCGGAGCGATCGGGTCGCCGATGTGCTCGATCCCTTTCCACCCGTCATAGTGAGCCAATGTACCATCGAGATCGACGCCGATCCAACCGTTCATTCGATCAGCCCTCCCCTGTACTCCCTCGCACGCCGCTCGGGCATGCGGACCTGGGCCCGGCGGTCCTCGAGTTGGAGCGTGGTCGACTGGCCATCCTTGCCGTTCGTCCAGGTCTTGGCCACGACAAGCGGATACCGCGGCGCCTCGCCCGCCCCGGCCCCAGCGTTCGACCGGAGGTCGA
>CAZNSL010000535.1:0-577 GCA_964574975.1 uncultured Alcaligenaceae bacterium
GGATGTTAAAGCGGCCCGTCTTCGTCAGCCCCTTGTCGGACGACGCGATTTCCTTGCCGTCGGTGCCACGGACGAGCGTCACCTTACCGGTGCGGAGGTCGAAGCGGGCCTGGAATTTGTCGGCGCTCTTGCACAGTTCCATCGCGAACTCGCCGCGCGTTTCCTCGACATTGAGGGTGCATTCGAGCATGAGATCGCTCACCCAGTTGGTGTCGCCTCGGCTGGTGCTGCCGCCTGTGTTGTAGCCCATGAAGTTGCGGATGAGCGACGGCTGCACGTCCACAACCGGCGGCTGAGGGTTAGTGCTGATTCGATCGATCAGTAAGTGGCGGTAGCGCAACCACTCGAGCGGCTCGCCGCTAATACCGGCGTGGCGGAAACTGCGATCCTCCGGCCCAGCGGCCCAACCGGCGCGGTCGGACGATTGCCATCGTGGCTTCGCCTTCGCGGCGATGAGGTCGGACGCCGGGTGGTCGTTGTCGTAGACGATGCGGCGCATCGCCATCATCACTTCCGGCGGCTTACGCAAGATTTCGAAGCCACCCTGCACTTTGCCCCGCTCCTGGAAGGCCCGGAT
>CAZNSL010000535.1:587-4762 GCA_964574975.1 uncultured Alcaligenaceae bacterium
GTTCAACCGCGTGAAGCCTTCGCGCCAGGAATCCAATTCATCCGCAGGCTCAGGGGTACCTTGTGCGGGGTATTCGAGCGTCTTGTGGACGTACAAGTCGCCGTTGAAGATCGCGATCGTCTCGCCCGGCAGACCGATGAGCCGTTTGATGTAGTTCATCGGTACCGTTGCTTGTTGCGGGGCCGATGGGTACTTGAAGACGACGACGTTGAACCGATCCGGCGCGCCGAGATGGCCGCGGTCGAACGGGAACTTCGTGACGAGGACGCGATCGCCGCTCGACCAGGCCGGCGGTTCCTTGAGTTCCCGCAAGCCGTTGGGACCGTATTCGCGCCAGATCTCGCGGAAGCGGCAGTTCGGGCAGGTGCAGCCGAGGACTGGCTGACGTTCGGCCCCGTGTTGGGGATCGACCTCGCTCGAACTGTTGACCGGGAAGTAGTGACCGCACTTGGCACAGGTGACCCAACGCTGGTAGCCGAGCAACGTCTCGGCCATCGAACCGGTCGGGATGACGAACGCCTCGGCAACGAACGTTTTCAGCAGCAGCACCAGTACCACGACGAAGACGACCGTTTCGACGATCTCTCGGAACGAATCCTTCGTCGCCGGTTCCTCGGCTGCGGCTGATGACTTGCGGCCCGTCGTCGCGGTCGGAGCGGCCGCATGCGCCGCAGACGGCCCCGACGAGCGCAAGAGAATGCCTGCAATGTTGAACGCCCACAAGAATAGCGCAGACGCCCACGGCTTCGAGTTGGGCCCAACGCTGAGTCCCATCATGTGACTAAGCCAGAAACGGCGTTCGAGACGGAGGAAGACGAGCAGCGACACGGCCGCGGCAGCGCCGAGGCCAATCGCCGGTTCGAGGCCGACGGCGCGGGCACCGTACCATCCCGCTGCCCAGAACAGCCAGCCAACGACGAGGATGACGGCCATCCCAACCGTCCAACGCACCAGTGCGACGAACTCGTCTCGGAACGTCTGGGCCACGCTCGGGTGCTGCGTTTCGAGGTTCGTCGTCATTTCGCCTCTCACCGGGGATGGGCCGGTCGTCCAATTGTCATTCTTACAGACGGCCGTCGCGCGTTCAACGAACGAAGCCGACGCGAGACCATTCGAATCCCGTCGGCCCGCGGCCGGGCTGATGCATGAAGAGCGGCTTGCCAACGAGAGCCGCAGCCGGCACGCCCGGGACTGGCCAAAGCCGGCTGTCCTCCGAACGGGCGCTGTTGTCGCCCAATACGAAGTATTCGTTGGCTGGGATCTGACATTCGTCCACTACGCCGTTCGGGCCAGCGGAGACGTAGTGGATGTCCCGGCCAATCCACAACCGACTCACCGTCGCCGCGACGCCCCAGGCACCGACCTGAACCGGCCTTACCACAGCCGCCCTCTCGGGCACGGCCGGTAGGTCGATCGGTGCAAACACCTCGTCACCGTCGATGGCCAGAAAGGCTCGTCGATCCACGAACGCCAGTTCGATTCGTACTCGCTTTCCCGGTTTGAGTTGGACGTTGCGTGTCTCGCGGCTCACTGTACCGGCGGATAGACGCGTTGAGCGCGCGCCACCGACCGGAAGAAGTGCAGTGACCACGTCAGCTCCGTCGGTAAGCGACACTGCGATTTCGCCCGCGCCGCGTTGCACCGAAATATCGCAACGCACGTAAAAGTCGTGGACCGTACTGCCCTGCCCCGCTTCTGTGGCATTATAAGCACAGCCGTCGCACAGGGGTACGCCGGCCGAGTAACTGAGCCAGCGGAACGACTTAGTCGTTTCGACCGGAAAAACGAGTTCGCCGCTGTCCACCCACGGCAACTGGCTTACCGCATCGGCTGGATCAGCCTGCCAGCGGCCCGACCAACCAACGGGAGGGGCGTGCGCGGCATCGTAGACGGGCAATTGAAGTGTGCGACAGAATGCGAGTGTCTTTCGCGCCGGCTCGCCATGAATCAGAACATCGCCATCGCGTATGCGGACGCGCTCACCCGGCAGGCCCACGACACGCTTGACAAACGGCTTGTCGCCGCCATTCGGAGCGCGGAACACGATCGTCTCCGAACGACGTGGACCGCGCCAGTCGTACGCCTGCTTGTCGACGAGTAGGCGGTCGCCTGGCTCATCGTGAGCATCGCCGAGTCCGAGTGCTGCGTCACAGTTCGGGCAGCGAACGGCCTGGTAGTGCCGCGATCCTTCAGCATCGCCGACGGCGACGCGCATGCCGCAAGTGGTGCAATTGCACGAACGATGGATACCGATCAGTGTCGGGGCCATGCTTCCGGTCGGCACGCCGTACGGCTCGACGAACGCGGCCCGCACGATGAGGACCGCGCCAAAGACGAGTGCCGCAGAGCGTAAGGCTTGCGCCCCCAGCGCGATGCGCGTCGGTGCGACGGGATTTGTTAACGGCAATGGAACGTGCGGCTCCGGTGGAGCCTGCGCGTCCAGCGTGATGTCGATGCGTCCGTTCATCGGACAATCTCGTCTTGCCGTTACGTCACTGATCCGACTCGAGGACCGCGAGGAATGCCTCCTGCGGAATCTCCACCTGCCCGATCTGCTTCATCCGCTTCTTGCCCTTCGCCTGCTTCTGGAGCAACTTGCGCTTGCGGGTGATGTCGCCGCCGTAGCACTTGGCGGTCACGTTCTTGCGCACCGCGGAAATGGTTTCGCGGGCGATCACCCGCGAACCGATGGCTGCCTGAATGGCGATCTCGAACATGTGCTTGTCGATCTCGCCACGAAGCTTCGTGACGAGCTTGCGGCCGCGCCGATCCGCCTGCGAGCGGTGGACGATGATCGACAGAGCATCGACGCGCTTGCCGTGGACCAGAATGTCGAGCCGCACGAGATCGTCGGTGCGATAGCCGACGAACTCGAAGTCCATCGTGCCGTAGCCGCGTGTGACGCTCTTGAGCTTGTCGTACAGGTCGTAAATGACCTCCGCGAGCGGCAACTCCGCGGCGATCATCACCCGCTTCGGCCCCAGGTATTCGAGGCTCTGGAACTGCCCGCGGCGGTCGGCGATCATCGGCATCAGGTCGCCGACGTTCTCCGCCGGGATGACGAAGCTGATTTTCACGAACGGCTCGCGGAACTCCTCGATCTGTCCAGAATCCGGCACGTCCTGCGGGCTGTGGACCGTCAGTGTCTCGCCCTTGCGCGTCAGGATTTCGTAGGTGACGTTCGGCGCGGTTTGGACGAGGTTGAGTTCGCAGTCGCGCTCGAGCCGCTGCTGAATGATCTCGCGGTGCAACATCCCCAGGAAGCCACAGCGGAAGCCGAAGCCGAGGCCTTCCGAGATTTCCGGCGCGAACGTGAAGCTGGCGTCGTTGAGCTTGAGCTTGCCGAGCGACTCGCGGAGCGTCTCGAACTCCTCGTTATCCACCGGGTAAAGGCCGCTGTAGACCATCGCCTGCGGTTGCTTGTAGCCGGGCAGCGGCTCGACGGCCGGGTGCAGGGCGTCGGTAACCGTGTCGCCGATGTTGACGTCGGCGATATCCTTGATGTGGGCCATGAAGTAGCCCACCTGCCCTGCCGTGAGCGTGTCGCACGGTTCCATGCCGGGGCGGAAGCGGCCGAGTTCGACGACCTCGTGTTCGGTCCCGGAGCGCATGAGCTTGATGCGCTGGCCCTTGGCGAGAGTCCCTTCCTTGACGCGGATGTAAACGACGACGCCCTTGTAAGTATCGAAGTGGCTGTTGTAGACGAGGGCTTGTAGCGGGCTGGCGGCGTCGCCGGGCGGCGGCGGCACGCGTTCGATCACGGCCGCGAGGACTTCCTGGATGCCGAGGCCCGATTTCCCGCTGGCCCGCAGCACGTCCTTCGGGTCGGTGCCGACGACGTGTTCCATTTCGGCGATCACGTCGTCGGGACGTGCGGCTGGCAGATCGATCTTGTTCAGCACCGGCACGATGGTCAGGTCGTGTTCCATCGCCAGGTAGGCGTTGGCGACCGTCTGCGCCTGCACGCCCTGGAAGGCATCCACGAGCAGGATCGCGCCTTCGCAAGCGGCGAGACTGCGCGACACCTCGTAGCTGAAATCGACGTGGCCGGGAGTGTCGATCAGGTTCAGTTCGTATTCGACGCCGTTATGGGTGTGGTAAATGGTGACTGGGTGCATGCGGATGGTGATGCCGCGCTCACGCTCGAGATCCATTGCGTCGAGCGTCTGGGCGCG
>CAZNSL010000536.1:0-1134 GCA_964574975.1 uncultured Alcaligenaceae bacterium
GTTCACATCCTCCGGTCGCTGTCGCTCCCGGCGCGCCACCCCGTGGAACCGCCGGGCCGCGTCGTGAAACGTCTCGCCCTCGATGAAGCGCATGGCGTAGCACGGCTCGCCGTTCTGGTCCTGCACCAGGCCGTAGACCGGTACGACGCCGGGATGCTCGAGTTGGCCGGTGATCGCAGCCTCGGCGAGGAAGCGGCGACGACTCTCGGCATCGTCGGCCAGGCGGTTCTGGACGCGCTTGAGAGCCACGGGGCGGCCCATGCCCACGTCGTCGGCGACGTAGACTTCGCCCAGTCCGCCGCGTCTGTGGAGCCGCTGTGCGACGTACCGCATCGCACCCGTCGCCACCAACGGGGGCGCGGCCACCACGATGCCGCCGTCGGCGAACACCTCCTGCAGCAACTCGACATCGTCGGGGAAGCGCGGCCGATACTCGTCCAACGTCGGTTGGTCGCCGGCCCGGTGCCGGTAGTACAGTTCGAGCTTCAGCAGTTCGCGCAGCAGCGCGACCCGGCCATCCACGGACACCGCGCCGAGGTACTGTTCGAGGGCCGGCCGCTGACCGGCCCGCCAAGCGTCCTCGAAGCGGTCGCAGATATCGTCAATCTGGCCGCCCAACGACGTGGCCTGTTCGCCGGACCTGGTCGTATCGCTCATCGGTCGGCCTCCCGTTCCCACAGTTCGCGGATGCGAGCGAGCCGTCGTTCGTGCCGAGTGAGGTTGACCGGATTTCGCGAGCGATGATACCCGCCGGGCGACGCGGCCGCAACGAAATAGCCGACGATTTCGTCCGCTCGACCGATTCGATGATGGCAAATCGGCCTGGAAAGCGATTGAGTGGTTAGGGGGACGGGCCGGCGCGAGTCGCCGCCGATGTTCCCGCCGTTCTCGCAGCAGCAAACCTACCTGATCACGGTGGTGCCGGAGCCGGCGAGCCTGCTGTTGGGCGGCGTCGGCGCGGTCGGGCAGGTCGCGTTCCATCGACGTGCGCGCAAGCCGAGGTGGTCTCGGATTGCCGGCTGATAACTGGTTCAAGGAGACGAAGATGAACGCTTTGAGGAAGGTGTTTCTGGCGACTCTCGCGCTGATCCTGATTGCGATGTGGATCGCCCATTTCGGATTGTTCCTGCGTGG
>CAZNSL010000536.1:1144-1446 GCA_964574975.1 uncultured Alcaligenaceae bacterium
CCAATCGACAAGGCTGGTGCCCAGGTCTTCGAGAACGGCAAGGAAGAGTCCGAGGTCGTCAACGTGGGCAAACACGGGTTCGTGATCAAGAAGAGGAAGGCGACTGTAGAACGAACCCCAGGCAAGATCACCGTCAATGGCTACTTCTGGCACGTGATCGCCGGCGAGAATGACCGCATCTACTACACGATCGTGGTCGAGAAAGGGAAACCTTACAAGGCTACTATTGACCTGATCGACATTGGTGGCCTCTTCGAGGACAAGAAAAACAGCGTCGTGAACGTTGGTGCCACCTTGACCGC